>JAQSXC010000156.1 GCA_029266335.1 Eubacterium sp.
GTCGTATATTTCAAAAGGATTATTTTCTTTGGGTGCCGAATCCCGGAGCAGCATTTTATCCCCGGCAACAGGCAGAACATACCTTCCTCCTTTTGAAGCGAACCCTCCGGCCAGCTGGATATGATAACCGTCATCCAGCGGCTGCCTTTCACCGGTTAAATTCCTTGTTGTATCTTTTCTGACTATCAGGGATGAGTTGTATTTTGTTAGAATTTTAATATCCTTTTCGTAGACAGGTTCTGTGGAGTAACCTTTTACGGGCACAATACCTTCCAGACAAATCTGCTCCCTGTCCCATGATATACTTATGGATTCCAATATTGTTTTTGAATAAGACCCCGTCCCGTGTACCGTTCTGACTTCATCGGGAGTGCCGAAAATCTCAGGCCCCAAAGCTGCTACAGCGGCGTAAAAACCCTTTTCCCAGGCTCCGTTTTTATACAGGTTCACATTATCCGGATGAAGCAGATATTCCTCGCTTCTGTTCCATGTGATTTTTTCCTCACCCAGGAAGATTTCTCCCATATCCATACCCCTTTCGGGTATAACCGTAAAAGTTAATAATCCGTTGGATATCAGCAGGATATTAATACTGCTGCCGTACCTGTCATTAAATATCTTTCTTTCTATAAAACCGCCATAAGGCAGTTCCATACGGGCACCTGCCGCCAATTCCTCAAAACGGATAAGAAATTCCTTGCACATAATTATCTCTCCATTCCTGATATGTAACAAAGACTTAACCTCCTTATTACCTGACTGCAGAGGTGTCTTTCAGCTCAATACAACTTAATAAAACTACCGGTTCGATTTCCGGAAATCCACTCACAACTAATTCGGCTTTTTGCAGGATCTCTCTTTCTCCTATGCCTATAACTCTCATACCGGCGCGCTTTGCACCTTCCACTCCAGCCTGTGCATCTTCAAATACAAAGCATTCGGAGGGATCAATCCCCAGCTTTTCAGCTGCCTTCAAAAACACTTCAGGATCCGGTTTTGCCTTTGCTACACTGTTTCCATCCACAACAGCATCGAAAAGCTCTGTTATGTTAAGCTTTTCAAGTATAATGGGAGCATTCTTGCTGGCTGAAGCCAGAGCAATCCGTATGCCTCTGTGTCTCAGATATTCCATGAAATCTCTTGCTCCGGGCAGTATCTCTGCCGGGGTCATTTCATAGAGATATTCCTTATACCATTCATTTTTTTTTGCAGCGAGTTCTTCTTTTTTTTCCGGGGATAAATTTGTACATCCCCCCACTTCAAGGAGTATCTCAAGGGATTCCATTCGGCTTACGCCCTTCTGCCGTTCATTGTCCTTTTCGGTAAATTCAAAACCCAATTCCCCTGCCAGCCTTCTCCAGGCAAGAAAATGAAATCTTGCAGTATCCACAACCACGCCATCCAAATCAAAGATGGCAGCTTTAAATGGTTTCATGCTGTTGCCTCCCGGTTCTTAATATGTCTTTCAAACTAATCCTGCATTTCAAAAATCTCATACTTTTCTTTTGTAATAGCAGCCTTATACCATTTTCCATGCCATGCAAGAGTAAACTCAAGCTCCTCCCATTTTTCAGGAAGATGCGGCTCCAGGCATATTTCATTGTTCCACATTGCACTCTTCAGGCCTGCAAAGCCATATACAACCATCTGCCACAAACCTCCGCAGTTTGCAATATGGATACCTTCTGCTGCTCCCTTTTTTTCAATGGACATATCGATATCCATAACCTTTTTAAGAAATTTCTCCGCTTCCTTCATCCTTCCCATCCAGGCAGCAGTGATTCCATGGACTGCTGCTGATAGTGATGAGTCATGAGTAGTTATAGGCTCATAATAGTCATAAGAGTTGTTTAACTGTTCCAGTGTAAAATCACCGGGAAACATCATCATCATTTGAATAACATCGGCCTGTTTCAATGCCTTCGAACGGTAATTTTTCTCCTGGGATATGAAATGTCCAAAGGGCTTGGTCCGGTCCTTCCAGATTACATCAAAATCCAGATCGGCATAGTTTTGAAAATCTTCAGACTGTGGAATCACCACGGTATTTTCATCATAAGGAAGCATCAGATTGTCTCCAACCTCTTTAAATCGTTTAATTTCATCTGATTTAAGGGTCAGCCTTTTTTCAATAGCTTTATATTTGTTTGAATCTGTTTTACTGATAGTCTCCAGACATTCAACTGTTTTGTTCAGGCTGAATTTCACTATTCGGTTGGTAAATGCATTGTTCATTGTCATTGGAAGGTATTCATCCGGTCCCATAACACCCAAAAGCTCATAATATCCATTTTTATTGACATCAACTCTATTAACCCAGTATCTGGCAGTCTCAATCATTATATCGATACCATAATCCCAAATAAACTCAAAATCTCCTGTGCCGTTTACATAATGCCACATAGCATACACAATGTCGGCAGTAATATGTATCTCATGATCGGCATATTGCCAGCATGGACATTGCTCTTCTCCAGATACCGAAGACTCCCAGGCATACCTTGCCCCCTGGTAGCCGTAATCCTTTGCATTTTTACGGGCCCCATCCAAAGTATTGTATCTGAACATTATCAAGTCCCTTGCAGCTTTTGGATTTGTATGTATAAAAAATGGCAGCATGTTTATTTCGGTATCCCAGAAGTAGTGTCCAAAATATGCTTCACCCGCATATCCCTTGGCACATATGGCAACCCTGGGGTCATTTTCACAATTTGACCGGATCAGGTGATATATGGACGTACGCAGCGCCAGCTGTGCTTTAATATCTCCGGTAATTTTTATATCGCTGTATTTCCACTTTTCAGTCCAGACTTTGGTATGATTTTCATAGAGCTCTTCCCAGCCCTTATCACCGAAAACCTCTAAATACTTCCGGCCTCTTTCCATAAGGCTGCCATCCTCAGTGTCTCTACCGGTAACAACTGAAGTTACTTTCTGAACCTCCAGGAAGTCTCCGGCTTTCAAAAGCTTTGAGCCTGAATATAAAACGTTTTGGCCTTTCTGAAGCTTACTCCATAAAATATTTTGGGAAGCCTTTACACTTGACAGCATTAAAACCCTGTCCCCGCCATCCGTAAGTGTTTCTGCTGAAATACAGCCGGAATGGGTTTCTGTTGTCGATACTTTCTGAAAATGATTGTATCCGTTGGTTCTTACGGCGGCATCTATTCCACAATGAATATCAACAACACCTTGTCCTGAAAGTGCTTCAATATGAAGCTGCTGCAGGCACAAGTGCTTATCTGCCATACTGATAAAGCGTATATATGTAAGCCTCAGCCTGAATCCGACTTTTGTTTCCCATATAAAGCTTCTGTAAAGGCAGCCGTTTCTCAAATCCAGCCATCTTTTATATTCCTTCACAGTACTGAGTTTCATATCCAGCTTTTCACCGGCAATGACTAAATTCATACTTAAAAAATAAGGAAGATTTATTATTTCTTCTTTCAGCAGCGGATGTTTACCTACAATACCGGGTATGAAGGTTCCCCATTTTGCTTCAGGATGTCTGGGTTTTTCAAGTGTAACATTGGCCGGCATCCGCAGATATTCTTCATCCTGAACAGCTCCGTCCAGTCCTTCTTCAAAACTCCCTCTCACATGCATGTAGCCGTTACCCTGTGTAAAGAGTCCTTCAAAGTGCTTACTTGTTTCGGTACTGAAATTCTCTTCCTCTACACACCATAATTCATCTATTTCAAGTAATTGATTTCTTTTATCCATTAAATTCATTCCTTTTTTCAACTTTTAAACAATGAAATTTCCTTAACCCTTAACTGCCCCTGCAGCCAATCCTGATACAACCTGCTTTTGAAGCAGAATATAAACAATTATGCTTGGAATAATTACAATAACTGTAGCTGCAAACATTACACCATAGTCACTTGCAAACTGGCTTTTAAAGTAGTAGAGTGCCAGAGGAAGTGTACGGCTCTTGTTACCTGTTGTGAGGGTAATTGCAAACTGAAATTCATTCCAGCACAGCAGGAATTGCAGTACAGCTGCCGTTCCGAAGCCGGGCTTGGCAATTGGAAGAATAATCGATACAAATGTTCTGATGAAACCCGCCCCATCCAAACTGGCTGACTCTTCCATCTCCTTTGGAATTGTTTGAAAATAGCTTGAAATTATATAAAGTGATGCCGGAAGTCCAAATCCTGCATAAACAATAATCAAACCTATGAGTTTATCATACAGGCCCAGTGTGTTCACTGTCAGATACAATGGCTGCAGCATTGCCGCACCCGGTATCAACAGGGACAAGGAAAATACACCGACCAATAATTTCTTACCTTTAAAGTTAAACCTTGCAACTACATATGCCGACATTCCCATAATAATCAGATTCAATACCGTTCCGAAGATACCTACAATAACGCTGTTCAAATAAAACTGTGTTAAAGGAGCTATTTTGAATGCCATCAGATAATTTGAAAATCTAAAACTTTCAGGCCATCCTATTGAATAATTAAGTATCTCTGCATTTGTTTTAAACGATGATATGAACACCCATAAAAATGGTCCGATTGACAGAACAATTATAGATAAAACAAATATGTATTTTAAAATTGATAAAAAAAGTTTCATTCCTTTCAAATCAGTCACCCCTTCATTCTTCAGAACTGCCTATTTTAAAGATTTTACGATATATTAGTACTAACACAATTCCAAATGCTACAAGAAATGTTCCTATAGTATTTGAGTATCCGAAATTGTTGTCCATCAATGCTGTTTTATATATATACATAGGGAGGTTCATTGTCTGATTTCCAGGTCCTCCGCCTGTAGTCATCATAATTATATCCAGCTTCTGAAGCATACTTGTTCCAGATAAAATAACACAGGTTCCAATAATATTTCTGAGTAAAGGAAGCACTATATACAGGTTTATTTTAATCTCGCTGGCACCATCAATTCTGGCCGCTTCAAAAAGGCCGTCAGGAATTGCTGCTATTTCAGCAAGTACAAGGATTGTAACAATTGCTGCATAAGGTAGCCAGGTCATAGTTACAGAAAAGAAAGATGTTTTATAGTCCATAAACCAGTTTTGAGAAAAATCTTCAACTCCCAATAACCGGATAATACTGTTTACAGCTCCAAACTCCGGGTTTAATATACATAGGAAAAGCATTCCCACAGCAGCCCCCGATATGATGTTTGGTATCATAAATACTGTTCTTGCAAATTTCCAATAAAATTCTTTCATATTCAGAATAATAGCGAATAGAACACCTATACAAACGTGAACAGTGGACTGCAGAATAATCCATATAATAGTATTAAGCAAACTCTGCCTGAAATCCGAATCATCCGTAAACATTTTAATATAGTTTTCTAATCCTATAAAAACAGGCTTTGTTCCCGTTGACCATTCTGTAAAAGAAGTACCAAAAAGAATAGCAATTGATACTGCATAAACTACTAAAAACAGAATAATTGTTGGTATAAGGAATAAAGCTATGTAACCTTTATTTTTTGTCATTTCATCATCTCCTTAAATGCAATTCTCCCCGGAACTTTCCGAGGAGAATTCATTACAACCTTTATTTATCCATGCCAGAACTTGTTCAGTATCTGCTTGTGCTTGGCATTTCAGGTGAATTTTGTGCCAGGCAAGGCAAATTTTCGCAGTAATAATTTGTTTATTGCAAGAAAATTTAACGCAACATGGCGCGAAATCCGCCAAAATGACGAGTGCAATGAGATGCTGAACAGGTTCTAACAGAGGTAATATTATTTATTCTTTGCAGCTGTCTCAGTAAGTTTCTTTGCCATCTGTTCGGCGGTTATCTTATTGAAAGACAATTCCGGATATAAGTTTTTCCAGGCATCAGTTACATTTGGGAATACAATAGTATCAAAGTACTGGTATTTAACCTTTGCGTTATTTCCTACATCAATGGTCTCTACAAATACCGGATATTTCTGTTTGAATTCTTCTGAAGGCTGTACCTTATCTGAAACGGGTAACACGTTACCGAGTTCCAGTGCTATGGATTGCCCTTCAGTGCCGGTCTTGTACTTAATAAATTTAGCTGCAGCATCTTTTTTCTCTTGAGTATCCGAGCCAATCATGTAGCCTACTTCATAAGACAAAAATGCTCCGCTTCCAGGGTATGCAGCAACACCAACCTTCTTGTCGAAGCCCTCCGGAGACTTGCTCTTGTCACTGAAATCACTTATCATCCATGGGCCGTTAGCAATAATAGCAGCTTTTCCCTGTTCGAAATTATTAGCTGCATTTGCATATACTGCTCCTATGGCATCTTTTGTTGTATATTTCTGCAACATTACCTGTATTTTCTTTAATCCCTCGATAACTTCAGGGGTTTCAAAACTTGTTGGGTGAAGAGTATTCATGTATTTATTTCCGGCATCTCCGCTAGTACCAACAATTGAAGAAAGCATAAGGTTTGTTGTCCATGCATTTTCTCCTGTCATCATAGCCAGAGGAGTAAAACCTGCTGCTTTTAATTTATCGCAGTTAGCCAAAAATTCATCCCAGGTTTCAGCAGGTTTTATGCCTGCTTTTTCAAACATTTCCTTATTGTAAAAATAACCTATAACCTGTTTTTGATCACTAATGGACCATATCTTTCCATCACGTGTATTTGCAGCAAGTGCTTCATCGCCAATTTCCGATTTCCACTCTGTATCCTTATCGAGATATTCATTAAAAGGTGTTGCCAGATTGCCTTTGATCAATATTTCATTTATTCCGTTTTTACCCATAACAACGTCTGGAAGATCTCCTGACGCGGCTAAAATTTTCATCTTGTCATTGTATGCCGTATCACTTGGGATTTCTTCTACCTGCACTTTTATTTCATTGCCGAATTTTTCGTTAAACTTTGCAATCTGCTCCTTCTCGAAAGCAGCAGATGAATGAGTACCTACCCTGAATGTGGGGTATTTTATAGTAACCGGTTCCTTTGCCTCAACACTGGTCTGTGCGCTGGTCTGTGCGCTGGTTGACACCGCAGCAGGTGTTGTATTCTCAGAAGCTGTATTTGAACCGCATGCAGCTAAAGAAGCAGTCATTACTGCAGCCAATAATAAACTTACCGACTTTTTCATTACAATTCCTCCTATTTTCAAATCATCATTTGTAGCGCTACGATTACATTATAAGGTGCTGAGTAAAATAAGTTAATTTATTATTTATACATGTTTTTGTAATATTTCGAATTAAATTTCCTTCTGTAAAGAGATTATTTACTTAATTTCAAATCCTTGTAATATCTTTACTATTATATGATTTTTTTGACCTCGTATTTTCTATTAAGGAAATGAGGGACTATGAAGTATTGTAGATCTGATATTTACTTTCCGGCACATCTTTCCAAAGGAAAAGTGCACCTCAAGATAATAGAAACATTTTGTATACTATCATTTGAGATGCACTTTTTAGTTATTAAGGAAATAGCTTGCGTAAAATTGGATTATTTATCTAGAAAGCAGGTTATACAGTACTTGTACAGCCTCCGCCCTTGATGTATCGGTTTTAGGATTCAATTTATTCTTATCTCCCGAAACAATACCTGCCTCAACAAATACCCTCATTGTATCTTTAGCGTAACCGGATATATCCTTTGAATCGCTAAAGCTGTCAAAGTTTCCTGTTTTTGCAGCCGGCAATTCACCAAGTACGTCCAGTACACGGTAGAGTATAACAAGCATATCCTGTCTGCTGATAGTAGCGTTCGGCGTAAATTTGTTATCTCCGGTTCCTGAAACCAAACCCATGCGTTTTGCAGTACCCAGGTAATCAGAATAATATTTGCTGCCGGCATCTGCAAAGTTGCCGGTTACTGCACTATCAACCTCAATACCGTAAGCGTTCATTACCATTATGAGGAAGTCAGCTCTTGTAACTTTATTTTGAGGAGCAAAACTGCCGTCCCCTATACCATTTACTATGCCTCTGGCCGACATGAATCCAACTGCCTTGTCAAACCAGTCCTTCGATGTAACATCGTTGAATTTAACCTCATTATAACCTACGGCATACTGTGAGCTATTAGTAGTTATAAAATCAACGGTGCCTGTCACAGGATTATATATACTTCTGACAACTATTGAGTTTCCATCATTATCTATTTTGTATATTATGATAGAGTTATACTTCTCATTTGGTTTTGGAGTATATGGTATGCTTACCCGGGCAGTTCCTCCGTCAAGCTCTGATATTACTTTATCACCGGCCTGGACTGAGAAATTATAAACCGGTCGGTCACTCACTTTAGCCTTTATTTCTTCTGGCAGCAAAGAATTCTCTGTCTTTTTTATGATAATGTTTATATTCCCGGATGCAGCAGAAGCACTGATCGAATCTATTGCTTTTGCATTCAGAATAACACTTCCGATTCCTGTACTAACCTTAATCTCAGTTCCAACAGTTCCGGCTATTTCTTTAAGTGCATCTGCTGGAAGCCCTATTTCAAAAGACTTTGCATTATTCGCAGAATCAAGTTTAATTTCAATAATGGCATTCTGCCCGTTCTTTTCAGCTTCCTTTGCTTTTTCTGCAAGATTATGAATAGTTGCTTTATCTATATTGGCTACAGTTTGTCCCGATACACTGCTGGCTTTTATTGTAACAGTCAGTATTGTATTATCACCACTTGTAGCGGAACCAATTGGATTCACAGTCGTTCCAGTATTTCCAGTATTACTTCCGGAACTTCCACCGTTGTCACTTCCTCCATTACCTCCTCCAGTATGCTGCTGGTCTGCAGGTGCTATAATAATACTTAAAGCTCTACTTCCACTTAATGCAGGATTGCTGCTGTCTTTGACCTTTAACGTAACATTAAAAGTACCTGATGCAGATGGAGTACCTTCTATCACTCCTGCATTTGTGATTGACAACCCTGTTGGAAGTCCTTCAGCACTCCAGGTGTAAGGCAATGTTCCACCTGTTGCGGCTAATGCGCTGGAATATGCTGTCCCAACCTTGCCGTTTGGTAATGATGCTGTATCTATTGACACCGGGCTTCCTGGATCGTCTGCGGATGCTATAGTAATACTTAAAGTTTTACTGTCACTTAATACAGGATTGCTGTTGTCCTGGACCTTTAAGGTAACACTAAAAGTACCTGCTGCAGTCGGAGTACCTTCTATCACTCCCTTATTTGTGATTGACAACCCTGTTGGAAGTCCTTCAGCACTCCAGGTGTAAGGCAATGTTCCGCCTGTTGCAGCTAATGCACTGGAATATGCTGCTCCAACCTTGCCGTTTGATAACAATGTAGTATATATAGACACAGAGCTTGCCAATAAATCCTTCAGCACAATTGTAATTTCCTTTGTTTCTATTGGAACTGTAACAATACCCTTGGCATTGTCCACTTCCCCAGCAGAAACCGAGGAGATATTGTTTACCATCGATGGAAGCTGAATACTCCATTGTTCTACAGTGTTTACATCAACTTTGGAATTTTCCTTATTGCAGTTCATCGTAATTTTCAGTTTGCTGCCATTTCTTTCAATTGTATATCCTGCTCTACCGCCTTGAAGAACGGGATAATTTTCTACTGCTGCAACTATGTTATTCTCCCTGGTGGCATTTGTTACCCATTCTTTAGGAACACCGCGACCAATAATTATTTCTGCATTTTTATTATCATTGAAAATTCTTTCAGCTATAAGTGCATCATACAAGACTTTGGATGCTGTTGCCTGTCCCCACATGTGCTGGTTGGAACCACCGCCTCCTGCTGCATTATCACGGTTCCAAAGCGGTGTTGAGGGATCGGGAACCCGGGCAGAAAAATCAGTTGGTCCTACCCCTTCCCACCAGCCAAAAGGCGAGCCCATGGCACTGTTTATCTGGAATTCATAAGCTTTTATTCCCATATCTCTGTAAGCTTCACCTCGCAGTGCAGCAATACCGTAGCCTGCATTGTAGGCACTTGAATAGAAGCCGTGAGGATATCCTCCAAAATTATAAGGTGAAGCTTCCGGCAGGTTTTTACGCCTATCAATGCCATATGCATAAGTCTGGTCGATCATATCTATATTGGCTCCTGCCTTAGTTTGATCTGCCCCATACAGGTACCCATCCCATGGAAATGATCCGAATAACAGCATTGATGCCCAGTTTGCATCTCTGATATCATCACATCTGTTTTTAGTGTTCGGTTCAACTATTGAAGCCGGAATATAGTTTAAATTATTACTGTTAATTGTATTTTCAAGGGTCTCCGTTACAACTTTTAACAAACTGTCGTATTCGGCATTTGCCCACTGAACTTCTGCTAAATAGTAATCTTTTTTGCTCTGGTCAGTTTCCTTTATAGCCAGTTCATTACAGATATATTTATACGCTATAAGCCCCATAAGTGCGGCCTGGTCATCAACTGTCCATTGCCCGTAGGAATCAATGGCCAGGGTGCTTTTCATAATTCCGTCATGCTTTGCACCTGTACGGTCATCATGAATAGAATGAGCCATTTTTTTAATTACACCTTCAAATTTTGCTTTTATGTAATCAAGATCTCCCGTCTTGCTTAAATACACAGAGTATGCCCATGGCAATTTCCAGTTTGCATCCCAGTATAAATCAGGATCTACCTTACCGTTTTCAATGTTTATACCTCCTGTCATCGGAACACTTTCAAGATAATTTTTTGCGTCCTTGAAATCACCTGCTGTGATAAGCGACTGCAAGATTCCGATTGTATCATGTGAAAACAGTCTGTCATAGCCATTTTCACCAACATGCAGGAATGTGTTATCTTTGATGATAAGAGTA
>JAQSXC010000157.1 GCA_029266335.1 Eubacterium sp.
ATTGACATCAGTCAAAATTCAGCTTCCGTTGAAGCAGTTTTAACAACATATATACACTGGAACGCTGCCAATGCATTGGGAGATCCGATTATTGGCACAAATATCGAGAGACATTTAATTGAAATAAATAAAGAAAATAATCAGTGGAAAATAACCGGTGACAAATATCTTGTAAATGGAATTTCCTCCGAAGAAAGCCTGAAGGAAAATCCGAATGAATTAAGCGATGTGGTAGAAAAACTTGGATTGGAGGCTCAAGCTGCTTTAAAAAGATCTCAAACCAGCCCTCCCACTAGATTGCAGCTGATGCCACGTTCATTCCGAAACGAAAATGCTCCCAGAACTTCATACAATAGGGATGGGGCCTATAACTGGGCTCATAAACACTGGCAAAATTATTCCCGGGAATTTGTCAATCTGGGCGATCAGGAATGGGAGGGCGGCGATTGCACCAATTTCGTATCTCAATGCCTGAGAGCCGGCGGTGCAGAAAATGATACCAGAGGTACCTATAAATGGTACTACATTAATAAAGATACCTCTAAAACCTCTGAACACAGTTATTCCTGGACATGGCCTACCGCAAGAGGCCTGAATTCGGTTTTAACAGGTAATAACAACAAGAAGGAATTCGGCCCTAAAGGTTCTGAAAAAGTCATTACAGGCGATACAAACTATACAAGTGATCTCGGTCAATTTATAGCCCTTGGAGACCTCATTCAATATGAATGGTCTCCCTCTTCAAAAATAAAACATTCTGCAGTTATTGTTGGAATGTTTTACAATAGTGCCGCACAAAGGTATGAGCCTGTTGTTTCAACACATTCTTTTGATTCCTGGAATCTTCCCTGGACAAAGAATGCATATAAAACACACTTCATCCATATAACCGGGGTCAATTAAAGCACTGGCACTATAACCGGTAATTAGTCCTATGCAGATTTTGGAGGCATTTTAACAGATATTAACCTTTTACAATCCTCAAGACCGGTATTATCCTTAATCTGAAACATAAGCCATTTGCCCATTTTCATATAATCCCCCGCTTTTTCGTACAGTTCGGCAGTATCAGAACTCAGCTGAGGAAGCATTTCCTGCATACAAGGCTCCAGTTTGTAGCTGAAAACCATCAGTACCGAAAAAGAATTCTCTTCCGGGTAGAAGGTTCCGAAAGCCTGTCCGCTTTTTTGGAACTTAACATTCCAGCCTGGCTTTCCTGAGCATGCACTGTAGGACAGTTTTGGTTTAATCTTATAACCGTTTTCCAGGTACTGAACCAATGACTGCCATAACAGGCTGGCCTCCCCTCCTATATAATCTGAAATTTCCTCCATTGAGGGCTGCCTTTCCTTGGGAAAAATATCTTTCCACTCCATTATCCAATCCCCTTCCTGTCAAATTATGTATAAACATTTAGTATGAATAATTGCGATTCCGCAATACCTTCCCTACCATAAACACTTTCTATATAACATGTCTATAAAGATATACTTTATCAGTATATCTTGCCTATAAATTATACTTATATAGTGTAAACTGCCTATAAATTAATACTTTCCATATAACCTGCCTATAAATTTATACTTTTCCAGCGTAACACCTGGTTATATTTGGAACAATAATACTGCCGCCATGAGCGTACTTACCAAACAAGTCACTTATAGCAGATACAAAACTATTATATTCAGCGGCTTCAGCTTTTGGAGCATAGGAAGCAGACAGATTCCGGCCTATAAACCCCTCAAGGCTGTAAGCTATATTATTATCAAAACATCTGACATCATATATGCCGTCTTTAAAAAAACTTGAGAAATCAGATGGGTTTTCGTCCTGGCCGCCTGTAAAGCCTTTAAACTCCGGGCAAAATCTTTTACAAATTTCTGCATTTTCAATTATCATAGGTGAATCAGCAATGCGGCTGTTCCAAACCAGAACCACTTCACCCTCGGGTTTAAGAATTCTCTCACACTCTTCTCTGAACAGGTTAGCATCAAACCAGTGAAACGCCTGCGCTACAGTAATATAATCCATACTGCTGCTGTTCAGTTTAGTATTTTCAGCAGTTCCGTTTATAGAAACAAAGTTTTTATACCTGGACAACTTCTGCTCTGCATTGTTCCTCATATCACAATTCGGCTCAACTCCAAAAACCCTGCTGCCCTTTTCCAGAAGCTGTCTGGTCAGTATTCCTGTTCCTGCACCTATATCAGCTATACTACTATCACTGCTAAAGCCGATTTCATTGTACAAGTGATCAATAAATGCTGCTGGGTACTCAGGCCGGTATCTTTCATATATAGATGCTTTTCCGCTGAATCTCTCAGTATTCATGATATTCCTCCTTCTATAACCAGTCTCTTTTCAAAGCATACTGCTTCAGGCCTGTCCTGATATTTCCCATAGTTAGGAATCTTTAGGTATCCAAGCCCTTCATAAAAAGAAACTGCATTTTCGTTTATCAGCCTGGTTTCCAGGTATATGGCGCTATACCCAAGCTCTATGGCTTTAGTTTCAAGATATTTAACTACTGCCTTCCCGATTCCCGACTTTTTTACCCTGGAATAAACACGTTTTAATTCTGCTATTTCATCATTAAAGGGACGTATTGCCCCGCAGCCAACAGCTTTTCCTGACTGATTGCGTGCCATCACAAATACTGCTCTGGGATCACTGATATCGCTTATATCAAAGGAGTGTTTACCATTGTTTCCGGTAATACCTTCCAATTCCCGTGAAAGCTCTTCAAGCAGTTCACCCGCCTCAGTGCCAGTAGGAATCTCAATATTTACCGAGATATGTTCCATCATAACTCTCCGGTCCTCCAATAACCTCCGTTGAAGGCATTTTCCTTAAGCACCAGATATAGCTCAGCTTTTGTAGCATTGTGATAAGGGAATACAAAAAAAGTACCAATAACAAATGCAATGAAACCAAGCAGATACCATCCCAGGAAAGAGAGATCCAGTATAAACATATCCATTTTATGCCCATCAGTCATATTTTTACTTAGTTCTATTGCCCGTGAAGCCCCAATATCCGGGTTCTCGGCCAAAATATACGGCACCATGCTGTAGGAGTATGCTTTTACAATACCGGGAATTATAAAAAGCAAATACCATAAGAAATTTTTGACACCTTTCAACAGCATTGTCAGCACAATACCCTTATAGCGTCCTCCGGTAAATGCAAACGTAAAACAGCCTCTGTTATCGTCATATTGTGCTGATTTAATAAAATATCTTCTGCCTCCTACTTCCAGGGGATATCCTAAAAATATACGCAAGCACGTGAAAAACACTATTACTGCAGAAGCTACAGCTATTATTAATAAAATGGCTGCTATTACATATCCGGTTGAGATATCCGGCATATTCCAGACACCGGAGTGATTCTCAAAACTGTTCCTGCCTCCGTTGCTGCTTCCGCTTCCATTACCACCTGTTGCAAAAGCTATCACAAGACTAATCAGAAAAGCTTTCCAGTAATTAGTCCTCAGTACTGCTTTTGCCCTGTTTTTAAGGTCCACTCTGCTCCACATAAAATTACTCCCTTTCTGCCACCATATTTTTTAGTATGTCAATAAATTGGTTACCGCATCTGGCCAGTTCACCCATCACTTTATTAATACCGTTTTCAGACATATACCAGTTTTGTCTGCTTACCATCTGAGTTTCCACAGGGCATATCATAAAATGAGTTGCAGGGTACAGTGTCTGGTAGTACATAAGGCATCGTCTTGCGTGAAAGGCTTTACAGCAGACAATCGCCTTTTGTATATTCATATCCAGGCTATCAGTGACTTTCCTGGAATATATGGCATTCTCAAAGGTGTTTGTTGCATTATCCTCTTTGAGTACTGACTTTTCATCTACACCATTCACCACAAGCACATCCTTCAGGAATTCCCATTCAGTAGTGTACTTCCTTGTGTATATATTTTCTTTTGAAAGAGCGCCGGGAAAATAGCCCCGTTTTACACTGAATTTTCCCGATGGAAGAATATATTTTGCAAACCCCTCATTCCATAGCTTTGCAGCATGTTCTGCAGTTTCAGGAAATGATCCTCCGGGAATAAAGATAATGTCTGTCTTTTGTGGCTCATTTTCCAGAAAAATAAAATCAGTAATGTCGTTTATATATTTCATGTTACTCAACTGTGCTTTTTTCATATCCCACCTCTTCAAAACTTTCAGGGATGTATTTTAAGCTCAACTCATTTTTCCTTTGAAATCTGTCCCTTAACTATCTTAATATTTACAAATGGCCTTTCCATACTCTCCATATTTTGATTTTAATTCTTTAGGAATATTTTACCACAACCGTAAAGTTCATGGAATCATCCGTATTTGCAGCAAATATATTCCCATCCATCTTTTTCATGATTTCCTTGCATATATAGAGGCCCAAACCGCTGCCATTTTTATCATGGGAATTGGCTCCTCTCCAGAAGCTTTCAAACATGTGCACAAATTCGGTACCAGGTATTGGCCGACCTGAATTTGTAACGGTTATAAGCTTGCAATAGTCCTCATCAGCAAAAGTTATCCTAATATATTTTCCATCCCCGTACTTTATGGCATTTTCAATTATATTTTCAAAAACTTCAATCAGCCGTTCAATATCTCCCTTTAAAAGAACATCCTCGAAATGATCAATGTAAAACTCAGTTCTTATAAGTTTCAACTTATCTGCATAAGTTTTACAGAGTTGATTTATCAAGGTTTTTAAATAAAATTCTCCCATATTGACCTGAATTTCAAGAAGATTTTCGGTAGAAGTAGCTATAATAGCTTCCACAAAACTTTCTATCTGATCAGCTTTCTGTTCAATTTGCCTCGCCGCCTTTGCCTTGCTTTCACCGGATTCATACAGATTGTCATAAATTGCTTTGGAATATAGTTTGATAGTGCTTAAAGGAGTTTTAATATCATGTGAAATAGACAGTATCAATGTCTTTTTTTCTTTCTCAAGCTGCATTTCCCTCTTTTTATGTGTTTCAAGACTTTCCCTCAACAAATCCAATCCCCATAGGAATTTTCCGAAAAATCGGTTTTTATTTTCTTTGATCTCCATCTTCAAATGGCCTTTTGATAACTCATAGGGCAAATGAACAATTTCATTAAAAGGTTTAAGTATTGAATTCTTTATAAAAAACAAAGTTATGATAATAAGTAATGCCATAATTAAAAGAGAAAGGTTCAAAATAAGTATTGAATACAATAAGGTTGATCCATTTCCGGAGTAGTATGTAAAACGTAAGTATCCGGATATATTATCCTTTGCAAATATTGGTTGAATGGTATATCCCAGATTCCTTGGTACATCCTTTCCCTTGAAAAATTCCGACAGCTCTTCATTTAGGCAGGGCAGTACTAATTCCTCTATTTTTGTAACATATTTCATATCTGCCATGTTTATATCTTCAACTTTGGTTCCGTTTGAAATCAAAACATTTATCCTGTTTATATCAATCTTACAGCCTTTATCCGCCTCATTCAGGTTGTTGCTGTATAGCATGCCAGAGGACAATGAGGCAAGGAAAATCCAGAGTAAAACAACTGCAGCAATAATTTTGTTAAAGTACTTCATATTTATAGCCGACTCCCCATACAGTTATAATTCTTTTCGGATTTTTGGGTACTTCTTCAATTTTTTCCCGGAGCTTATTGATATGCACAGTCAGAGTAGAGGGTTCGCTAAAGCTGTCAGTACCCCAGACCTTGTCAAACAGCCATTCTTTTCTTAGTGTTTTTCCTTTGTTCCGAAGAAACAGCAATAGCAATTCGTATTCCTTGGAAGTCATTATGAGAAGATTTTTTTTAAAGAAAACTGACATAGCATTCAGATCGATGGTAATATCCCCATCTGAAATAACATTGGACTTTTCTTTAAAGTCATAATTCCGCCTTAAATGTGCGCCTATTTTAGCTGAAAGCACATCTATATCAAAGGGTTTCTCCACATAGTCATCTGCACCCAGTTCCAGACCGGCTATCTTATCCTTTTTATCAACCCTTGCGCTCATGATAATTATGGGAATATTACCCTGATCTCTGATAAGCTGGCATACACCAAAACCATCCAAACCCGGCAGCATTATATCCAGTAATACTAATTTAACAGTGTTATTCTTTATATATTCCATACCTTCTTCACCGTTTCTGGCCAAATATAACGAATAACCATCCTTTGCGAGAAAATCGCAAAGAATGGTTCCAAGTTCCATATTGTCCTCTATAATCAAAAGATCAACCATATATCACCATCCCATGTCCATAAGCCAGCTGCTGAGCTTCCTTTCACGTTCCTTTCCCGGACTTTCCTCAGTATACTTGCCCAATTGTAATTCTCCCTGAATATTTCCGTCAACTATGTAAAGGACTTTATCTGTCCTGGCTGCTACCTTAACATCGTGAGTTACTATTAATATTGTGGTTCCATCTCTATTAATTCTATTCAGTTCATACATTACCTCGTTGGAGGTTTTTGAATTAAGGGCCCCTGTGGGTTCATCAGCAAATAACATTTTGGGATTATTTATTAACGCTCTGCATATACATGCTCTTTGAAGCTGTCCGCCTGATACTTCTGTGATATCATTATCTGCAATATCAATAATTTCAAGTTTTCTCATCAGCTCAACGGCATGCTCGTTTATCTTTTTTCGCTGCTCTTTTGTTTTACCGGCTTCAGAGCTGTAAGCTGACACAATGATATTATCATAAGTGGACAAATTTCTCAACATATGCATTTGCTGGAATATAAAACCCATTTCATTTAATCTGACCTCTGACATTTTATTTGGACTAAGGCTGCTTATATCTTTTCCGCAGAATATAACCTTTCCGGCCGTAAGTTGATCCATTCCGCTTACAGTATAGAGTAATGTAGATTTACCCGAGCCCGAAGGCCCCATGATTGCGGTAAACTCACCTTCATACATCTCAAAATTAACATTCCTAAGGACATTGTTCTGCTTTTTATTTACTATATATGTTTTACAGAGATTATTTACGCTTAATACTTTATTCATTTTTTCTCCTCCTCTATTCCTGGTTATTGATTTCCCATATGTTTGTTTTTCTGATCTGACCCAGGCTAATAAGAACTGATGCCATGGTAACCATCAGAATTACAACCGGATATACAAGATAAACCTGCAGCGGTTCTATATTTAAATGTATTTGTGTACCTCCCATAAAGTTGAATATTCCCGAGACTAAAAAGGCTCCTGTTAAATTGGCAATTAAAGTTCCCAGAATTATTGATACAATCAGTACGATCATTATTCTCCAGGCCTGCCATTTCCTGATCTCTCCTGTGTTGAAGCCAATTGACTTCAACACCGCGATTTCAGGAATTTCCTTTGTTATAAGCATTCTCACAAGAAGAGAGGTTATAAGAAAGTTTATTCCCAGGACAACAATCAAAATTATATTTTTTAATATTTCAAACTGGCTCGTAACATTCCCCATCAGAGTATCAACATATTCCTTACCGCTTTTTATATTCAGCTCAGGAAATTCGGTTTTGATCTTATATATTTTTTCGGTTTTATTACCCACTTTATCCTTGAAATCCCCAAACATCTGAAATGAGTTGGCCTCCTCGGTGTTTATTTCATGTTTTTCAGAAAAACGTACTGAAAAGCCAAGATTATTCATTGATTGATACAGTGCTGTTACAATAAATTCTTCATTCCCGTTCTTGTCAATACTATTAAGGGTGTCACCCAAGCCTATTCCATAATATTGAGCCATTTTTTCGGTTATGGCTATTTCATTTTCCAGCTTTGGCGCAGTGCCTTTCAGGTATACATAATTGTCTGTAGAATAATTATAACTCTGTAAGCTTAAAATATTTTTACTGTCATCAGGATCATCAGCATAGATTTTTGTCATCAACATGATCTCAGGATGGATATGAACATTAAAGCCTTTTTCATTCATCCTTGACTCTATAGCTTTTATATCTGCGAAAAACTTTTCAAGACCACTCTTCATATACGATACACCCTGACTTTCGGGACTCAGATTGAAATCTGTATTCCCCTGACCGAAGAGTGTCAGAATCTCGTCCGAGTCAATAGTATTTATTGCATTTATGGGAACTATGATAATAACAGTACCCAGTATAAAAGTAATCATCAAGATTACAAATTTTCTAAACCCGCTGACCAGATCGCTGACAGCCATATATAACGGAGTACTGATAGTTTTCATATTATGAAGTTTTATTTTTCTGGAAACAGAAAATCTCTCACCTGTACTTCCCTGCCTAATTGCATCTATTGCAGACATTTTGTTAATTCGTCCGGTACAGAATTTACAAAATGAAATTGTAACCGCTATAATAAAAATCACGCTAAGTGCGGAAATTAAGTAGTTTAAGAAATTGGCCGTTAAAATTATATTCTTTGAAATATTATCCATTAAATATCTTGAAAACGGTATGCTGAGAACGTATCCAACACCACCGCCTACCAGTGACAATCCAAAATATTTAACCATATATATTTTTTGGATTCCTCTGTTTTTAAGACCAATAGCTTTCATAATGCCAATTTCTTTATAATCCTCTTCAATTGTAAATCTTATGGTAAATCTGAGAATCAGAAAGGAAATGAAAATTAAAAACATACTTACTATACTCATTATTGCTCCGGTCATTACATCCATAATGTATGTATAGGACACTGTATCACTGTTAATTGTGGATAATGAAGCTATTGATGTCTTGCTGAAATCCCTGTCGATGTCATCATAGGTTGCTGTCTCCGCCTTTGTGACAGACCATAGCTTCATTATGCTTTTATCCTGCTCTTTGTAATATTCGTCAAAGTCAGCATCACTAACTATTATTCTCTTATAGCCCATTAAACCGGAACCAAATATTACATCTTTTGTATAACTCTTTACAACCAGTTCCCTTTCCATATCACCAATTTTGATTTTTATTTTATCACCAATTTTAACCCCTGCATTCTCACTTATCATGTGAGGTAAAGAAAGCTCTCCCTTCTTTAGTTCCAATTGCTTATCCTCATGATTAAAAACAAGATTATTTTTTTTTTGGTATCCTGGCTATGGCTAAAGTTGCTCCATCCTCCAACTTGCCGGACTTGGAGGGTACTGTAATATTATCAGCTGATACCAAAATCATATCGTCTGAAGTGATACTTTTTATTTTACTGAATTTGCTGCTCCATTCTCTGATTTGCTTATCGTTTTCAGGACTGGAAATGGTTATTATCATATTATCTGAGGTATTGGACAACCGCTTGAAACTTTCCAGGGCTGTGGTTGTGGTATATAGCAGATTAGCACTGCTGGCTATCAACATACTGGCAATTATTATAAACAAAAACAGTATTATGTTCATAGCTTTTTTTCTTTTAAGATCTTTCTTTAATATTTTTGTAAACACTTTTCAACACCCTTTCCCAACTTATGAAACAAGTATAACTTTTCAATTATTAAATAATCCTTAAATAAAATTAATTTTTCAATTGAAATAATAATAATCTAAAGGTATGAAAAATCTAACAATGCTTTAGTAGTTAAAAAAGAAGACTGCATGAAGCAAATGCAGTCTTCCCTTTATATTTTTTTGATCCTCTTTATTATATTGTTTTCCAAGCTTTTCTTTATTTTTGCCGAATCATTTATATGTACTATCTGATGCCTGGTTATTGGCATTAACAAAATACCTGCAACGGTTTTTTTACCCCAGAAATCCAACAGCCACCTGGACTGCTCCGCTTCGGTAACACCGCCTTCCTGCCGTACCCGGTTTATAGCCTCAGGTCTGATTTTCCTCTTCAGCTGATCCTGTTTCAGACTTTTGATTATCTTTTGAGTTTTTCTGCCTACCTCAATTCTATAATTCCTTAGTTCCATCATGTCTATGTGAGTACTGAAATAAGCTATTTCCTCATCAGTCATGGCATTCCCGGTATCACAAATAGAGATATTAATTCTTTCAAGCCAGTTGCTGTTAAAACATTGATTTTCTTCGGCGATCAGAAGATTTGCCGTCAAATCTTCTATCCTGGTAAGATGCCACAAATTCCAGGCAATAGTTGAACCCGAATCCTTTATTTGAGTCCTGAACACCTCGGGAGCCAGCCCTTCCCATATTTGATCCTCATATGTAGTGGTTTTCATGCCTGACATTTCTGAAGTATGAACAAGGCAATGCATATCCAGGCAGAGCTTGATGGCCTGCTCAAATTTATCGGGTTTTAATATTATCTCCTTTAACTGTGCCTGTTTGGGATTCCACTGTTCTCCTACACTAAACATTTTTTCACCCTTTATCTTTTTGAAATTTGATAGTTATTAGTATTCTGATGTAAGCCTGTCAACAATACTGTTTATATGAATTTCAGCCGTATTCAGGTAGGGAATGCTGCTATCTCCCTCCGTCAGTATCAAGGGTAATTCGGTACAGCCCAGAATTAAGCTGTCTATATATTCCTCTTCAACCATTCTGCCTATTATTGAAAGCAATCCGTATTTAGTCTCTTTCTTAATATAATACCCAGTTCGATCTCACTGAATAATTTATGATGAATGTACTGCTGCTCATCAATATTTGGCAAAACTATTTCCTTGTTGTGTGCTGCAAATGTATCTTTATAAAAATTCTCTCTCATGGTAAAGC
>JAQSXC010000158.1 GCA_029266335.1 Eubacterium sp.
GCACGCGCTGTCCTTTCTGTTTGATATGGATTGCATACCGACACCGCAATCAGAGCAATAGAAATAATTGCGCAAAAAACTCTTTTCATTCTTAATATCCTACCTCTCATCATTTTCTTTAAAATGCTGTTTATTAAGTTAAAATCAACTTTCTTGATCTTCACCATATATACACATAAAAAAAGAAAATGGTTCGGTAGTAAATTTATCTTTCTTCATAAAGATAGTCTACCAGCTCAGCCTCGGTATTTTCCTCGATAAAACGCATTACTTCATCCAGTACCCCATTGGCCTGCGTTCTGCTTTCCGATACACAGGCAGCACCGATTACTATAGTCTGATAGTAATCCTGTTCGTCCACTTCAGCTATTGATACATTAAATTTATTCCTTGCCCTTTGCACCAGACTTTTGACTATCATCCTCTTATCCTTCAGAGAATGGCAGCCGGGTGCGTACAGCTTTATTGTCAGTGTGGATACAACCATGATTCTTCCTCCGGATAAACAAAGAATTTTCTTTGATATTTATTTAAATACCGGGAATCCACCTTGCAGAACTTTAATATCCGAGTTCCTCTCCAACCAGTATAACCTTTATTCTGTCCTTATGACGCTGATATGCAGAAACTACATAATTACAGCATATTCTGCCTGGCCCCGAGCAGCCGCTGGCCATACCTGGAGCAGCCATGCCAAAAGACATGCATTCTCCGGTTTCCTTGCAGTAGGTCTGACAGGAAAGTCTTGTGCTATTTGCAGGTGCGGCAATGGTTTTAACTCTTGTAACAGCCTCGTCCAGATTTTTAACTATCTTGTTATAGCCGGCCACAATGAAGCTCTATAACACCGCTTTCAAAAAGGGTCATAGCACCTCCTACTCCCACTGTATCCCCATCTTTCAGAAGTTCCTTCACCTTCTGCGCAACATCCTTTTTGGTCTCAACGTAATGAACCTGCATATTGTTTTTCTCAAGATTCTTCATTGTTTTGCCGATTCTTTTCTCAATAATTACGCTGGTGTTCTGATCCATATTAACCTCCCAAGCCATGTCATGGCTTTGAGCCGCAAAGCGGCCACAAAATGTTATTAAATTTGTTCACTCCCCTACAGCTGCAAGGCGAATAAAGGGGGTTATGATTATTCTCCGATATATTCAAAACGTCTGAAGGTCAGACCGTCTCTTTCTATTATTTCATTCCACATGGCTGCAGGTCTTACCCATATTCCCATATCTCCATAGAGTGCCTGATAAACCACCATTTCCTCCAGAGTTTCACTATGCTTTGCAATGTGAAGTACCCGGTACTCATTGCCTTTGAAGTGTCTGTACTTTCCTGGTTTAATCTCCTTCATACTTACCTCCATCCAAAAGTCTTACAAGAGACTTCTCAAAAGCCTCGTCATTCTCTTTAGTACGCTTTTTAAAGGTACCTGTTCTGCCTCCTGCCCTGCGTACCTTTTGCCCAAGGTGCCTCTCAAACAGAAGTCTGTCAATATTGTCATCAGAATAAATAAGCCCGTTTTGGTTAAGGACTTTCGCACCCTTACCAAGCCCCATTGCGGCTACACCGTAATCCTGAGTCACTACTATGTCACCTTGTTTAAGGAGGTTTATAAGTTTGATATCAACACTGTCCCTGGCCTTGTCTACAGTTATGACCGTGCTGTAACCGTCAAACAGCTCATGGCTGGTATCTATTATCATTGTAACAGGTATATTTCTCTTTTTTGCATTTCTAACTATTATATTCTTTACAGGACATGCATCTGCATCAACAAGAATCTGTATAAAATCACCCCCTCGATTTATATCTGTTTATTGTAATCCTTAACTGACCGTCTGCTTATTAGATTCGCGGAAAGCAGTATTTTTTCGATAAGGTTTTCTTTATCATTCAGCTTTTCTATTAACTTTGAAACAGCTCTCTTACCCATCAGTTCTTTTCGTACTCTCATGGTAGTCAGCTCGGGAGTGATGCTTTTGGCAGCTTCTATATCATCAAACCCGACAATTGAAATATCTTCGGGAAAGGAAATTCCCATTCCGGTTAATACCTTAATTATTACTATTGCTTCTGCGTCGTTGCAGCAGAAAAAAGCCGTAGGAAGGCTGCCTTTCTCCCTGATTGCTTCTGTCAATGCCACGATCTCCTCAGCAGCAACATTTTCAAGTTTCATATCTATAATTGAAACATGAGGGTCTATCTCAATATTATATTCCTTCATTGCCTTTAAATATCCTTGATATCTGTCATAAAAGCTGACCGAAGCATAAATGTTCCCCAGAAATCCTATTTTTGTATGCCCCGATTTAATCAGATGCTCGGTAGCAAGATAACCTCCACATTGATTATCGGTCAGTATACAGTCCATTACCAGATCGTCAAAGTAATTGTCAACCATTACCACTGGGAGGTTGTACGTGATAATTGAATTTATTGTTTTATGGGATATCCTCCCAAGGGTTATTATTCCGCTTATCATGCCATCCCTTATGCAATTTGGAATTTCAAAGACCTCATCTTTTTCGTCGTAGTAATGAATTATGGTGTTGAAATTATTTTTCTTGGCCTCGTCCTCTATTCCCAGTTGTATAAAGCTGAAAAAGCCTATGGAATCCCTTGTACTCTTTGATATAACAAGACACAGGTTGCGTGTGGCTGCTGATTTGCTATTGGATTTATATTGATATCCCATACTTTTCGCAGCTTCTTCTATAGTCCTTCTTGTATTATCACTGATCCCGGGCAATCCTCTGAGCGCCAACGAGACAGTATTTTTTGAAATCCCCAGCTTATCAGCGATTGCATCCATTGTAATTTTCTTTGGCATAAATCCTCCAAATAATTGTTGATGTAAGAATTATAACATAAATTAAAGCTCTACAAAAGGAGATTTGTAATATTACAAATTATATTATTTATCACTTTACAAACCCCATGTGTTTTAGTAATATAATATTACATCAGCAAATATATACTACTTATATAAAGCTTTTCACATAATCATTTCTTTATTTTAGTAACATTACTTTTGTGGAGGTATGTCAAATGGCGATTTTAGGAAAAAATTTAAAAAATATACCCTGGCAGGAGAAACCTTCAGGCTATCAAGGTGTAGTATGGAGACATGATGGAAACCCAATAATTGATTGGAATCCAACTCCCGCTACTGCCAGAGTGTATAATAGCTCTGTTGTGCCCTGGGGTTCTGGCTTTGCAGGAATTTTCCGGGCAGATCACAAGGACGGGAAGGCACGCATTCACGTGGGCTTTAGTAAGGATGCCATTAACTGGGATATAGAGGATAAAGAAATATTATGGCATGATGAGGAGGGCAAACCATATCAGCCCAACTATTCCTATGATCCGCGTTTAATAGAATTGGAAGGTACTTATTATATTGTGTGGTGTACAGATTTCGGGGGTGCTTCTCTTGGCTTTGGTATGACCAGTGATTTCAAGGAGTTTATACGTCTGGAAAATCCGTTTATTCCGTTCAATAGAAATGGTGTTCTGTTCCCGAGAAAAGTCAACGGAAAATATCTTCTGCTAAGCAGACCAAGTGACAGCGGGCATACACCCTTTGGTGATATTTTTCTCAGCGAAAGCCCTGACCTGATACATTGGGGCCGTCATAGGCGCGTAATGCAGAAAGGTGGCTCGGGCTGGTGGCAAAGTGTTAAAATAGGAGCCGGAGCAGTTCCTATCGAGACCACCGATGGCTGGCTGCTGCTTTATCACGGGGTATCAGGTACCTGTAACGGCTTTGTTTATAGCTTTGGTGCAGCTTTACTTGACATCAGTAATCCTTCAAGAGTTCTATACAGAACAAAGGATTATTTGCTTACTCCCGAAAAAACATATGAAACCGCAGGTTTTGTCCCTAACGTGGTATTCCCCTGTGCTGCCCTGACTGATGCCGAAACCGGCAGAATTGCCATTTATTACGGTGCAGCCGATACCTATTCGGCTCTGGCATATGCACATATTGACGAATTGGTGGACTATATTAAAGCAAACTCAGAACTTCTAGCCGGTGATGCAGAAGAATACAGATAGATATTATTTATTGCAGGGTTTTTAAATAAATTTTAAATTAATCAGGGGGGCATATGGATAGTCTATTGATAAAAAATTTTGTAAATGATATTGAACAGGAATTGCAGGATAATATCCTGGAATTCGATAAAAAACACCAGAGAGCATCTGTTCTATTTTCGAGAATATTATGGACATATTCAACTGCGTATAGATTCTATAAGGACGATAAATATCTGGCAATGGCTGACAGGGCCTACGATTACATCAACAGATATTTTATAGATACACATTATTCCGGTGTTTACTGGCTGTTGGATTACACCGGAAACGTAATTGATTCTAAAAAACAGACCTATGCCATTGCTTTTGCAATATATGGTATGTCTGAATATTTCAGAGCTACCGGGAAAGCCGAAAGTCTTGAAACAGCCATTCAGCTCTACAATACACTTGAAAAACATGTTTATGACAGTGTCAACAAGGGTTATATGGAAGCCTGTTCAAGAGACTGGTCCAATCTAGGTGATATGAGCCTTAGCCAAAAAGATATGAATTCCGCAAAATCCATGAATACACATCTCCATGTAATGGAAGCCTATACCAATCTTTTCAGGGTTTGGAAGGATGAAAGCCTCAAAAACTCTCTTGAGGAACTGATTAAGGTTACCATTGATCATATTATTGATCCTGAAGCTTTTCAATTCAAACTCTTCTTTGATGAAACTTGGAAACCTCTATCCCATACGGTATCTTTCGGCCATGATATAGAAGGCAGCTGGCTTTTGCTTGAAGCTGCCGAAGTATTAGGGAATGCAGCTCTGGTAAACAAAGTAAAGGACATATCTACTAATATGGCTAAAAAGGTATTTGACTCCGGTGTTGACAGAATAAACGGAGGATTATTCTACGAAGAGGATAAAGGTGAATTGGTATCTGACAAGGACTGGTGGCCCCAGGCTGAAGCAGTGGTAGGTTTTGTTAATGCCTATCAGCTGTCGGGTGAAGAATTCTACCTGGAAGCAGCACTCAATATGTGGAATTTCATAAAAAACCACATCGTTGATAAGATTCATGGTGAGTGGTTCTGGGGAACTTCAGCTGACGGTTCGGTTGTTACACGAAACGAAAAAGTCGGCCCCTGGAAGTGTCCTTATCACAATAGCCGTATGTGCTATGAAATTATAGACAGGCTGACCGGCCTGAAACAGTAAAATTATATATAGTACAATAATGGAGGCAATAATTATGATATTTGAAGAGAGATTGAAATATCTGGTTCAGGAGCACAATGAACTGATAAACAGGAAAAACTCTGCAGTTAAGGGCGGTAACGGTATATATGACAGATATGTATATCCTGTTATCACAAATGCCTATACACCTTTATTCTGGAGATATGATCTCGATAAGGAAACAAATCCCTACCTTATGGAGCGCATAGGGGTTAACTGTGCCTTTAATCCCGGAGCCATAGAACTAAATGGTAATATCTATCTGGTAGTGAGGGTTGAGGGTAATGACAGAAAATCTTTTTTTGCTGTTGCAGAAAGCCATAACGGCATTGATAACTTTAGATTCTGGGACTACCCCATTGTAATGCCCGAAACTGATAGCCCTGATATAAATGTATACGATATGAGGCTTGTAAAACATGAGGACGGATGGATATACGGTTTATTCTGTACAGAGCGGAAGGACCCTGACGCACCTTTCGGAGACACCTCTAGTGCTGTTGCAGCATGTGGTATTGCAAGAACAAAGGATCTTAAGACCTGGGAGCGCCTTCCAGATCTAAAAACCTCTTCACCGCAGCAGCGCAATGTTGTTTTGCACCCGGAATTCATAAACGGAAAATATGCCCTGTATACCAGACCCCAGGACGGTTTTATTGAAACAGGCAAAGGCGGCGGTATAGGCTTTGGCTACGCAGACAGCATGGAAAATGCATGTATAGATGACGAAATACTTATGGAGTGCAAAGAGTACCATACCATTAAAGAAGTTAAGAACGGACAGGGTCCTGCACCCATCAAGACTGACAAAGGCTGGCTGCACATAGCCCATGGAGTAAGAAATACCGCGGCAGGCTTACGATATGTGGTATATGCCTTTTTGTCAGACCTGGAGAATCCGGAAATAGTTACACATCGTCCGGGTGGTTTCCTTATCGCACCTGAAGGAGAAGAACGTGTCGGGGATGTTTCAAACGTCATTTTCTGTAATGGTGCAGTTGCAAAAGCAAATGGCGATATATATATATACTACGCCTCTTCGGATACAAGATGCCATGTTGCAACAACCTCTGTTGACAAAATGCTGGACTATATTATAAACACACCTGAAGATCCCTTAAGAAGCTATGCTTGCGTACAACAGCGTATTGAGCTTATATCAAAAAACTTAAAACTCATAAGCAGCAATAAAATTACTCTTTGAAAAACTCCTATCAAGTATATATACATAATGCCTGCCCTGCAGTCATTATGTGCACATATAACCGGGCTGTTCCTTTTTCTATTAATTTGAAGGGAGAAAATATTTATGAGCTTAAGCCATGGAGACATGCTTTTAGAGGATCTTCAAAAGTATATGGGAAGCAGTCCCTGCCCCGCCGATTTTAATATGTTCTGGGACAAGGCACTGGAGGAAATGCATGCTGTTGATCCGCAAATCGAGCTGATTCCCGGTGATTTTATACAGGTACCCTTTGCAGAGTGCTTTGACCTTTACTATACCGGTGTGGGCGGGGCCCGGATACATGCCAAGTATCTGCGGCCAAAAGACACCGGTGTCAGGCATCCGGCGGTTATCAAGTTTCATGGATATGCCTGGAACTCAGGTGACTGGCATGACAAACTAAGTTATGTTGCAATGGGCTTTTGCGTGGCCGCAATGGACTGCAGAGGTCAGGGAGGTTTGTCGGAAGATACGGGAAGTATTAAGGGTCCAACCTTACGTGGTCACATTATAAGGGGCATAGACCATTCACCCGAAAAAATGATTTTCAGGCAGATATATCTGGATGCTGCACAGCTTGCCAACATAATTATGAATTTCTCCGAGGTTGATGAAGCCTATGTCTGTGCGACCGGTGAGTCCCAGGGCGGAGCCCTGGCAATAGCCTGTGGAGCCCTTGAACCGAGGATACGGAAACTGGCCCCTGTGCATCCTTATCTGAGTGATTTTAAGAGATACTGGTACCTGGATGCACAGGACGAGATAAGAGAATATTTTCGTTTCTTTGATCCTTTGCATCTTAGAGAAGAGGAGATCTTTATGCGGTTGGGTTACATTGATATTCAGAATCTTGCCAGGCGAATAGAAGGTGATGTTTTATTCACCACGGGTCTTCTGGACAGGGTTTGCCCTCCCTCGACACAGTTTGCAGCTTACAATAAAATTAAAGCCCCAAAGAAAATGCTGATATACCATGATTACGCGCACGAATTCTATCCTCAGCTAAACGACCATATTTTTAAATTCATTTGCAATTTATAAAAACTGAATGAATAAAACTTCCTGAAATACTAATTATTTAATTTCTAAAACCAAAATCCCCGAATAAACTTTTGGGGATTTTTGGTTTTACAAAAAATATATTTTTTTTGATACTTAACAAGGCATAAAACACTACAGCCAAGCTTCATAAGGCAAGTATCACAATACAATGTTCCTATATTGGGAGGGAGTTATGCCAACTACTTTTTTAAATACCTTGCTGAAGTAATTAGGGTCATCATATCCTACAAGCCTACCAACTTCATAGGTTTTAATGGCTACATCCTTTAGTAAAACCTTGGCCTTGTCAATGCGGAATCTGGTTAAATAATCGATAAAGTTTTCTCCTGTATTGTTTTTAAACATTTCACTGAAGTAATTGGCATTTACAAAAACCAGTTCGGTTATTTTAGCCAGTGTTATATCTTCATTATAGTGTTTTGAAATATAATCCTTTACTATCTCAATTATTTTCTTATCCTTTTTCCCTCTAATAATGATTATTTGTTTTATTAGTTCTGTATAAACAAAAACCGACAGCTTCTTTATTTCATCAAAAGTATCTATTAATTGCATTTCCTTGAGATAATTAACTCCACCAGAGTTTAATCGATCTATTGCGCGCTCAAAATCATTGAATTTAAATCTCATCTTGGCAAACATATCTGCAGTAATTTGATTTACGTCTCCGGGATGGGTGTTTTTATTTCTCAACTGGTCAAATATTTGTTCAATTGCGCTCTTAACTTCGCTGATATTACTGCTTTCAATTATT
The DNA here is from genome assembly GCA_029266335.1 of Eubacterium sp. Taxonomy (GTDB): domain Bacteria; phylum Bacillota; class Clostridia; order Acetivibrionales; family DSM-1351; genus Ruminiclostridium. The sequence continues at coordinate 8,319 of JAQSXC010000158.1, forward strand.
CTCTCCAGTCTTTTCTCAAATTCAACTTTTATGGCCTCGGTTTCAATATCCCAGTCTGAAAATGAAACCTCCCTGCTGTTCCCGATAATAGTACCGGTATCTGCATAATACCTGAGCATAAGGTCATGGCAAACCTCTTTATACAAGACTGAGAGATTTTCCAGCCTATCGTTGCTTCTGCTCAAAACAATGGAAAATCTTATCTGTGCATACTTGTTCAAGTTATAAAAAATCGAATTCACCATATGGGACAAAACTTCCCGGCAGGATGTTTTGATAAATATAACCAGCCCCTGCTCAGTCAGACATGAAAAACATTCGACTTTCTCCCGAATGAGTTCTTCAGATATGTTCCTTACTATAAAATATTTTATTTTACCTTCTTCCTCTCCCTGCTGATAACAAAATTGCCGGTAATTATCTATGGAAATAAAGATTGCACTGAATCGGTCCTCAACATCAATAGTAATCCCATAATAATCAAATTTGGCCAACAATTCCTCAGTGGTGATGTTTGGGTTATTTCCGGTGATAAAGGTCTCTAAAAACCTATCCTTTAGTATGGGAAGGCTTTCATTGAGCTTGATATTCTGATCTATTCTCTCCTCTTTATCTCTTTTCTCAGTATCAATGGCTTCGGATAAATGTTTTAACAATTGAATAAGCTTTTCATCATCCACAGGCTTCAATAAGTAGTCAACTGCTCCATTTTTCATGGTATCCCTGACATAACCAAAATCATCAAACCCGCTTAGAACAATTTTTCTTACTGTAGGAAATTTTTCTGTGATGACTCTGACAAGTTCCTTCCCATCCATATTAGGCATACGAATATCAGTAATAACAACATCCGGACTATGCTGTTCCAACATGCTCAGTGCCTCAACACCATCAGCTGCCTCACCGGCTATAACAAAATCGTTGTGTTTGCTTATGGCTTTTGTCAATCCTTTTCTTAAAATAATTTCATCATCTACAATTAAAATTTTAAGCATAGTGACTTCCCCCATGTTCCATTAGCTGAAAAAATATCAATAGATTATTCTACACTGTTTAGCTGTTGCTCACCCGGAAGCATTATAGAGACAGTAGTACCTTCCCCTGAGGAACTAATTATTTTTAACCCGTACTCATATCCATAATGCAGCTTTATGCGCTCATTTATATTCCTTAATCCAATACTTTTGGAATCATCCACTGTAAATGAAAAGTCATTAATTTTTTCATTTACACCTTCTACCTGTTCTTCGGTCATTCCAACACCATTATCACTTACTTCAAAACATATAAATTCATTTTCCCGGAATCCACGAATGTTGATTATTCCATCACCGCTTGATACTTCAAGTCCATGGTAGAAGGCATTCTCTACAATAGGCTGGAATAAAAGCTTTATAATATTCATGCCCAAAAACTCCCCGGGAATCTGCCAGACAAGCTTAAATCTGTTTCCGAATCTGAAATTCTGCAATTCGAAATATTGATTGACATGATCTATTTCATTACTGACCGTTACTATCTTGTTTTGTATATTAATACTGTACCTCAGCATTTTTCCCAACAAATATGTCATTTTTGCAGTGTCGGTATCATCATTGATCTCTGCCATTCTTCTGATAGATTCAAGTGTATTATATATAAAATGTGGATTTATCTGAGCCTGCAAGGCACTAAGCTCGGTTTCTCTTTTCCTGAGCTGCGTAACATGAACTGTATTAACCAGTCGGTCTATTTTCTTAATCATCCTGTTAAAGCTTTTGCCCAGCATACCCACTTCATCTCTTGTTCTTACCTTAAATCTTACCGACAAGTCCCCTTTCTCAACCAGGTTCATTGTGTAAACCAATTTTCTCAAAGGATTAGTTATTCCTTTGGTAACATAGATCGTAATCACCAGCGCAACTAAAATAATTATGCTGATTATAAGTAAAAACTCATTTCTCAAGGTGTTGAAACTCTTGAAAATTACTTCTTTTGGAATGACTCTTACAAGACTCCAGCCTATGGAGCTGGAATACACAGATAAAACTTCGTATTCCTTGTTATCAATTTTCAATTCATTTATACCGTTCTGAAGATTAATATTTTTCATACCGGGAATATCAAAAGTCTGATTTTTAATGTTTTGAGCAATATTATTTTCGTTATTATCGTATATAATGGTTCCTGAATCATTGATTATAAATATCCGCTCGCCTTTCATCAGATTTGAATCTGAAATAATTTCTCTGATATAGCGTATATCTGTTCCGATACTTATTGTTCCGATATTTTGACTTCCAAATATGTCATTGACAGCTCTTGAAACCGGAAACAGATATATACGGGTACCCCTGCTTTCAACATACTGATCAAAGCGCTGCGTATCCCCTACTACTGCCTCTCCTTTAAAACTGAGGCTGTTTTTATACCAGCTCTCTTTTATGGGATCATAATTATTTGTGTCATTAAGTATCAGGCTGTTATTCAGCATTCTATAGACGTAATCTCCGTTTGGACTGACAAAAAATACAGAGTATATATTCTTATTCAGAGCCATTATTTTAGCTATTAAAGTTGCGAGGACATCTTCATCACCCTGATTAAATCCGGTTGAGTTTGGCGCCGTAAAATCTACTTTGGGGCCGTATGGAAAACCGGGAACAAAATTATTATTGTCCTCTCTTTGAGAGTTTAATTTATCACGTAATACATCAAGAGTGTCATAATCGTACAAAGGTAAAATTGTTAAACCTTTCAGCTGATTTATATATGCTTCAATAGACCACATGGATTGTTCATTTACCTTTTTTATTAGGTTCAATGCCTCATCCTGCTGTCTGCTGATGTAAGCAGAGAAAAAATAGTACGAAAACAAAATGAGCGGAATTATCAGCATTATAATGTATATTGCCAAAAACTTTCTTTGAAGTGCAAAATCTCTAAATCTTATATACTTATAAAATTTAGAGATTTTCTTTTTGTGTTTTGAGTTCAACATAATGGACCTCATAATGTAATACCAAATAGTCTTTTTTCTAGTTTATATTATTCTCAGGCGATTATCAAACTTATTCTTTTACAGAACCAGCTGTTATTCCCTGAAAAATATACTTTTGCATTGATAAAAATATCAGGATTGTTGGTACCATTACAAGGATTATAGCTGCTGACATCAGATTCTGAACATTTATTCTATCTCCCTGAAAGGCCATGAGTGCCGTAGTTGCAGTTTTTAATTCCAGCTTTGACATATACAGATATTGTGTATACATATCATTATAGATTGTAACTGACTTTAATATTACTATAGTAGCTGTTGCCGGAGCAAGCAGAGGAAAAATTATACTTGTGAATATTTTTAAATAGGATGCTCCCTCTATCATGGCACTCTCATCCAAAGAAACAGATATCTTCTCCATGAATTGAAGGTATATCCATAGCTGTACTATATCAGTACTCAGATAAATCAGTATGGGCGCATATACAGTGCCAGTAAGATTTAAGCCCTTCATTACTGCATAAATGGAAACCTGAAGCGCTACACTGGGTACAACATAAGATATTGTATACAGAGTCTTAATGTACTTTTTAAACTTAAAATCAAATCTATCCAGGCAAAAGGCTACCATTGCTCCGATCAATACTGTTCCTGCAGCACCAACCACTACCAGTATCATGCTGTTTTTAAAAGCTGTAATAAAATCCCCCTCTAAGAAAGCTTTTGCATAATTGCCAAAATTCAGAAAGCTCTTGGGCAGTGAAAAAACTGAAGTGTTGACATACTCTTCGTCTGTTTTAAAGGATGTAAACAATAAAATAGACAAAGGATATAATACTATAAAAGCCCAGAACAATAGTATTACATGCCTTAATGCAGTTAATATCAGAATCCTGGGACCTTTTTTTGTGTCTGAAACGACTTTTGAAGTGTTTTGAATTGTAGTTGTTGGCATATTAGTCCCCCTTAAAAATGAATTTTTTCTGAATTGCTGCAAGTATCAGAACTATTACAAGCAATACCACTGACAATGCGGCAGCAAAACCGTACCTGTTGAACTGGGTGAAAGCATTTATTGTATATAATACAAAGGTACTGCTTGCATTGACCGGCCCTCCTTTAGTTACAACAAAAGGTTCAACGAATGCCTGCAAGCCCCCGCTGAGTGTTAGAAACATATTCAACTCTATAATAGTTTTTATACTTGGAAGAGTGATATATATGAAATTCTGCCAGGTACCTGCACCATCAATCATTGCTGATTCATATATATCGGGGTTTATTGACTGAAAGGCAGCAATATAAAGTATCATGGTATATCCGGTATATCTCCATAATGAGATTCCTGCCAGAGAAAAATTAACTATGTTTACGTCTCCCAGAAAACTGACAGGCTGAGCTCCCAGATTAGCCAGCAAGGCATTTACAGGGCCTCTTTCAAAATCAAACAGGAAGGTAAACATAAATGCAACTGCTGCACTATTAATTATAAACGGGAGGAAGATTGAAGCCTTGTAAAAATTCCTCCCTCTGATTTTCGCTGTTAAGAGCACTGCAAAAAAAAGTGCTATAATGTTCTGTAAAACACCGTTTAAAATGTATATTACGTTATTTCTGAGTGCAATCCAGACATCAGGTGTCTGAAATACTTCCATATAGTTATCAATACCCACAAAATTATATTGTGGCATTATCCCATCCCAATCTGTAAAACTCATATAGAATAATCTAAAAAAGGGAAACAGAAAGAGTAATCCCATAAGTGCCAGGGGAATCAAAAGGAATGAAATCAGAAGTAGTTTTTTTTGTGTTTTGTAGGTCATTTTGTGTACCATCCCTTTTATGATTGTTTCTTGAATATAAATCACTATAGAGGGCTATAGTGATTTATATTCAAGTTACTGCAGTTTAGCTGAATTTATTTGCCCATTGCTTTTTTCCACTTCTCATTAAGCTTATCAAAAGCTTTCTGAACATCGCCGGTAACAAGTACTTCCTGAGCAAGCTTGTTGTAATCCACCTGGGCTTTGTTCATAATATCTGTATATTCCTTTGTATCTGATACAACATTAAGCTTTTGAGGATTGAAGGATTCAAATTCTTTTGCAAAAGGAAGATCCACTGACACGGATTTTCTTGAGGTTAATAAGCCAAGGCTCTTGCCCACATTTGCATAGTTTGTATCCATCATGAATTTGAAGAAAGCTTCTGTGGCCTCCTTGTTCTTGGTATTCTGAGCCATACCAAGTCCAACGTCGGGACCGGCGCTTACTTTCTTCGGAGTTTTTTCATTGTCATATGGCAGCGGGAAGAAACCTACATCCTCCATGGTCAATGGATCCAATGCCTGAGGGATAAACCAGGGCCCCAGAATAAACATACCGACCTTACCGTCTCTGAAGTCTTTCTTGATTGGTTCCCAGTCAGAGGACAGAGGATCTTTTTCCAATATCCCTGCATCCTTAAAGGTCTTCAATAATGTAAATGCTTTTACAATGGGGCTGTCAGCAGTAAACGGTGTTTCACTTGTTGCAAGGGTATTCCTGTAGTTTCCGTCTCCGGCTATGGTATTAGCTACATCAAGCCAGTAGTACTGCAATGGCCAGCCTGCTTTTGCAGCAGTTGCAAGACCAACCCTTCCTGAACCTGATATCTTTTTACCGGCGTCAATCATTTCGTCAAGCGTTTGTGGAACTGAAAGTCCCAGTTCAGCAAATATCTTTTTATTATAGACAACCCCTGTAGCACTTGCTCCCTGCGGCAGAGCGTAAATCTTTCCGTCTGCTCCGCTGAAAACTTCAGCATACAGAAAATCCTTTGTAAAATCATATCCGTCAAGAGGTATATTATACTTTGTAAGCTGATCCTTTGTGTAATAACCGTTATGAACTGTCCAAACGTCAGGCAAATCGTTTGAAGACATTTTGACCTTCATTGCCGGTTGATAATCTTTAATGGTTTCAATATTCACCTTTACATCAGGGAATTGCTTGTTAAAAGCAGCAACGAACTCCGGCAGCAGAGTATTCTGCAAATCCGTTCTGTTGGAACTGAATGTTATTTCACCCTCCACTTTTGCTGTTGAAGAAGTGGCCTCCGTTGATGAAGCAGTTGATTCCTGAACGGTAGATCCAGGTGTTGTTGAAGTTGATGCATTATCCTTGCTTCCGCAGCCCACAGCCAATGTTCCTACCAATGTAACAGCCAAAAACAGAGAAGTAATCCTCTTTAACATTTTCAAATCCTCCTTTAATTATCTTAATTGTATCTCACGTGTTTGATACATTTATAGTTTAGCAACTGCAATTCTCTTTTTAAATGGACTAAACTTTTCTTTATAGTAAATTATTCGGCTAAAATG
>JAQSXC010000159.1 GCA_029266335.1 Eubacterium sp.
CATTACGGTTTTCATGCGGTGAGCGGATATCTCCCACTTCGTTGTAACGCACAGAGGTAATAAAATTTTATCTGAACTCATGCGTTATAATAGCTGACTAACATTTACAGATCTATTTTGACAAACAGCTGTTCTGCTTAAAGAATGCATGAACAGCTGTTTGTACATAAATGAGGAGTGAAAATTTTGAACAGGAAAATGTCTTCTTTAAAGCTGCAGACCCATTACTCAATTATGGTTATACCAGGTGTTCTCTGGATGATTCTATTTAATATCGTGCCAATGGCCGGAGTAGTTATGGCCTTTAAAAATTACAACCCTGGCCTGGGTTTATGGAAATCCCCCAGCGTGGGCCTTGAAAACTTCAAGTATTTGTTTTCCATGAGCGATGCTCAGCGCGTAATAATTAACACCTTGATTATTGCATGCTCAAAGGTTGTATTGAATATTGTAATCCCGTTGGCATTTGCTCTTCTTTTAAATGAGGTAACAAACCTGAAATACAAAAAATTTGTACAGACAGCAGTATACTTACCCCACTTTCTTTCCTGGGTTATCCTGGCAAGTGTAATACTGAATATATTCAGCATGGATGGTATTGTAAATCAAATTACCGGCTTGTTCGGTGCTAAACCTGTTATTTGGTTCAGCATGGCTTCATATTTCCGGCAGTTGGTAATAGGCACAGATGTATGGAAGGAATTCGGTTTTAATGCGGTAATATTCCTGGCAGCACTTACAGGTATAAATCCTAATTTATACGAAGCTGCCACAATTGATGGTTGCAGCAAATGGAAATCAATCTGGTATATAACAATCCCGGGCATCGCCGGAACAATAGTGCTTTTAGGTGTTTTGGGCCTTGGCAATGTACTTAATGCCGGCTTTGATCAGATATATAACCTGTATAATCCTATGGTTTATTCTACCGGCGATATTCTGGACACCTGGGTTTACCGTATCGGTCTTGTGAATCTGCAATTTTCTTTGGCAACTACTGCCGGTTTGTTCAAGTCAGCTATCAGCTTTATAATGATAGTTCTATCCTATTGGGCTGCGTATAAACTGGCTGACTATAAAATTTTCTAGAGGGGAGGGGAAACACAATGGTACAAAGCAAAACCTTTGGTACAAAGGTATTTAAATTTTTTCTATACATATTGATGGCATTTTTGACACTGAGCTGTCTGTACCCGATCTGGTACGCTTTCTGTCTCTCCATTTCATCAAAGGTAGCCTCTAACTCAGGTATGGTAACGCTTTATCCCGTAGGCTTTTCACTGAGATCTTATACTGAGATTATGGGAGACTGGAAATTCTTTCATTCCTTCTGGGTCTCAATTCAGAGAGCAGGACTGGGTACGGTAGTATCCATGCTGGTAATGATCCTGATGGGCTATCCTCTCTCAAAGACAAAACAGCAGTATAAGCCACGGAACATACTAATGTGGGTGGTAATATTCTGCATGGTGTTTAACGGAGGAACTATTCCATGGTATATGACCATGGTCAACTACAAACTTATTGATAACATATGGGGGCTGGTGCTCTGCGGAGGTCTTCCCGTATTCAACCTTATTCTTATAATGAATTTCTTCCGGAATCTTCCCCAGGATCTGGAGGAAGCGGCGGTAGTTGACGGAGCTGGTCCCTGGAGGATACTCTTTGGAATTGTAGTACCGTGCTCAAAGCCTGTATTGGCTACAATAGTACTTTTTACAAGTGTAGGCTACTGGAATGAGTTCTTCCAGGGACTGGTCCTGTCCAGCGGAGATAAGCATTATCCTCTGCAGACCTATATACAACAGATGGTAGTAAATGTTCAGGCTGCCAGCATGTCCCCCGATCAGGCTAAACTGATGAACGAACTTTCAAACAAGTCGCTGGATGCAGCAAAGGTATTTATAGCCATGATTCCCATGCTGGTTGTCTATCCGTTCCTGCAGAAATATTTTGTTACCGGTATTATGCTGGGGGCAGTAAAGGAATAAAAGAAAAACTATTATAAATAAGAAGGAGATATTGTATATGCTAAAAAAAGATAACAACAGGCTGCTTCGACGTTCAGACTCCGAATTGCTTTGTATTGAACCCTGGGGAGAGAGCAGCTTCCGCATTCGTGCATCTCTTCAGTCGGATATTCTTCTCAACGAGGATTTTGCACTCCTTTCAAAAGAGAGTGAGATTACGGCCCGAATCAGCATTAACGGGAATCGGGCTACTATTGTAAACGGAAAACTTCGCTGTGAGGTATTGCCATCAGGAAAGCTCAGATTTTATAACCAGAAGGGAGAGCTGCTTCTGGAGGAATATGATCGCAACCGCTTCCGTGCCGATGATGAGGGCTTTAACAGCGCTTTAGAAATATTGCCGCGTACTTTTACCCCAATACCGGGAACCGATAATTACAAGCTGTATGTCAGGTTCGAAGCAAAGGACGAAAAATTATACGGTATGGGACAGTATCAGCAGCCTGATCTGGAACTTAAAGGCTGTATACTTGAACTGGCTCAAAGAAATTCCCAGGCAAGTGTGCCCTTTGTCCTCTCAAGTGCCGGTTATGGCATGCTGTGGAATAATCCGGCTATTGGGAAGGTTACCTTTGGAAAGAATCTGACAGAATGGTATGCCGAGTCAACCAAACAAATGGATTACTGGATAACTGCCGGGGACACACCTGCTGAAATAGAAGAAGCATACGCGGATGCAGTAGGCAAGGCTCCAATGATGCCTGACTACGGAACCGGTTTCTGGCAGTGCAAGCTCCGTTACCAGACCCAGGAGGAGCTTATGGGTATAGCAAGGGAATACAAACAACGCGGACTGCCGATTTCAGTTATTGTTATAGATTACTTTCATTGGCCTCATCAGGGAGACTGGTGCTTCGATCCCGAGTATTGGCCAGACCCTGCTGCCATGGTCAGGGAATTGAAGGAAATGGGGATTGAGCTTATGGTCTCTGTTTGGCCTACAGTGGAACAGGGCAGCGAAAATTATGAAGAGATGAAGGAACTGGGTTATCTGACCCGTACAGAAGCAAGTTCACGAATGAACCAGTTGGGGAGTATGTGCTTTGTTGATATGACAAACCCCGATGCCCGTGAATATGTATGGTCAAAAATAAAAGAAAATTACTATAAATATGGAATAAAGGTGTTCTGGCTGGATGAAGCCGAACCTGAATTTACAAAATATGAATTCAGCCATTACCGCTATCAGCGGGGTGCGGACCTGGAGATAGGAAATATGTATCCACGTTACTATTCCGAAATGGCCTATAAGGGAATGGCTGCAGAGGGGCAGGAAAATATTCTGAATCTTGTCAGATGCGCCTGGGCAGGCTCTCAGCGCTATGGTGCCCTTGTGTGGTCAGGTGATATTGATTCCAGCTTCCGTTCCCTGCGTTATCAGCTTGCAGCCGGCTTGAACATGGGTATTGCGGGTATACCCTGGTGGACCACGGACATCGGAGGCTTCCATGGTGGTAATATTACAGATCCCAAGTTCAAGGAATGCCTTGTGCGCTGGTTCCAATTCGGAGCTTTTTGTCCTGTTTTCCGTTTACACGGCGATCGTGAACCGCACAAAAAGCCTCTGGGTACCAAAGGCGGAGGTGCTACACCAAGCGGTGCCGAAAATGAAGTATGGACTTATGGTGAAGAAGTTTACGAAATATGTAAGAAATATATGGGACTCCGTGAGAAACTGAGACCATATATTACTAAAACAATGAAACAGGCGCATGAAAAAGGCACTCCTGTAATGCGTACTCTGTTTTATAATTTCCCTGAGGATAAGAACACGTGGAATATTGGAGATCAATTTTGTTTTGGTGATGATATTCTTGCAGCTCCCATACTGAATGAAGGGCAAAGAAGCCGTGAAGTGTACCTCCCGGAAGGCTGCCGTTGGCGTGATCTTAACAGCGGAGAGGTTTATGACGGCGGGCAGACTCTTAACTGCAGTGCCCCACTTGATACCATTCCGGTATTTTTCCGTGGGGACGCATTGACTGATATTTCATTTTAATATTAAAAGCCAACAGGCCTGATAAACCATAATAAAAACATAAATTATAATTCAGGTCCAAACAAGAAAAACTATCCCTCTCTTCTGTATTTACTGGGAGAGCAGCCGATAGCCTTAATAAATTCCCTGTTGAAATAGCTGATATTGTTAAAGCCCACACTTCGTGCAATATCAGCTATTTTGCAGTCTGTCTCTGTCAGAAGTGCGCAGCTTTGTATAATCCTGTGACGAATGACGAAGGCAATGGGCGGCATATTCATCACTTCCTTGAAAGCATGGCAGAACTGGCCTTCACTCATTGGAAGGATTTTTGCAAGGTCAGCCAGTGTTATTTCCTCTTTGAAGCTTGTGTGAATATAGTCTAATACAGGCTGCATTCTTTCAAGCTTATAGTTTTTCTTATCTCTCCATTTAGGCACTGAAGCCACCGAGTTTTGACAGCATAAATGCCATATTTCAAAGAGCTTGCTTTTTAATAAAAGCTCATTTTCTGAAATGTTGATATCCCGTAAAGCATCTATTTCCCTAATACGCTCAATTATATCCGACTGCCACTTTTCATTGTCTTTGAGCCAATAATCAAAGGTGGATTTACCACTAAGAACAGGATAAACAAATTTGGAGTATGCTCCACCCTGCTTGTTTTCTCCCAACAAATTGGGGTGGAACAGAACAACGCATGCTTCACAGGGCATTCCATTATTTGAACGTGCTGCATGGAGCTGATCGGAATTTACAAAAAGTCCTTCTCCGGCTTTGACACAATATTCCTTATCTTCGATTGTATATATAATTGCCCCTTCCAAAACAACAATAAATTCAAATTCAAAGTGCCAGTGCAGATAAAAGAAATTTTCTTCATTGGGACCATAGCTTAAATGGTGTATTGCAATGGGTATCAGCACTGTTCCGTGAGTAGCCTTTTCCTTTAAAAGAATCTTGGATTTCAAAATATACCTCACTCAATATTAACAATATTGTGTTAATATTCATCAATTTACTTAAAGATTCCCGCTGAAATAATGAATATAATACAATTATATAATTAAAACAGGATCAAGGCAATAAACAGGAGGGTATTATGAAATTTACACAGGTTGGAAGCAGGTTAATAGGGCAGGCAGGTGTTGAAACAATTTGGATTGAGCCCTGGGGAGAAAATTCATTACGTGTGCGTATGACAAAAGAGGCAGTAATGGATTCCAACGATTGGGCGCTGATAGATGCACCAAAAGCTGCTGCTGCAAAAATAGCAATAGAGGACGTGGAACTGGTAGAGCCCTGGATTGAGGAGGCTGAAAAGGAGGAACATACCTTCAGAAGTCAGACTGCATCAATTCAGAATGGTGAAATCATTGCAGCCTTTAATGCAGAGGGCTGGCTCACTTTTAAAAACAGCGATGGCAAAATATTGACCGAAGAGTATTGGAGGGATAGAAACCGTATAGACAGATACTGTGTCCCTCTTAGAGTTGAGGGAAGAGAAATGAAACCCCTGACCGGAACAAGTGACTATACCCTGACTTTGCGTTTTGAAGCATATGAGGATGAACAGATCTTCGGTATGGGACAGTATCAGGAAAAAGTTCTCAACAAGAAGGGTGCAACCCTTGAATTGGCACACCGCAACTGTCAGGCAAGCGTACCATTCATGTTGTCAAGCCGTGGCTACGGGTTCCTTTGGAACAATCCCGCCATTGGAACGGTAACCTTTGGTACCAACCGCACCGAGTGGCTTGCCAGAAGTACAAAAAAAATGGATTATTTCATTACAGCAGGTAAAACTCCTGCACAGATAGAAGAACAATATGCAGATGTGGTGGGGAAAGCTCCAATGATGCCTGAATACGGAATGGGTTTCTGGCAGTGCAAGCTCAGGTACCGCACTCAGGAAGAACTTCTTGGTGTTGCCAGGGAATACAAAAGAAGGGGTCTTCCTCTAGATGTAATAGTAATTGACTTTTTCCATTGGACCAAACAGGGAGATTTCAAATTCGAGCCAAGAGACTGGCCTGATCCTGATGCAATGATTGCAGAATTAAAGGAGATGGGTACCGAGCTTATGGTATCCGTATGGCCAACAATTGACAGCCGCTCGGAAAACTATGGGCAGATGTCCGGTCAGGGTTATCTTATCTCTGCAGACAGAGGTATGAATATCAACATGAACTGGATGGGTGAAACGGTATTCTTCGATGCAACCCATCCCGGTGCCAGGGACTATGTTTGGCAGGTTTCCAAAAAGAATTATTACGATAAGGGTGTACGCATATTCTGGCTGGACGAAGCCGAACCGGAATACGGCCCCTATGATTTTGATCTGTATAGATATTATCAGGGACCTGCACTGCAGTGCACGAATATTTATCCTGCAATGTATGCAAAGGGATATTATGACGGTATGACAGCCGAGGGTCAGGAAAATATCTGTAATCTTGTCCGTTCAGCCTGGGCCGGAAGCCAGCGTTACGGAGCACTTATATGGTCGGGAGATGTTTCCTCTACATTCAGAGCCATGAGAGAACAGCTGCAGATAGGCCTTAATATGGGTATAGCTGGAATTCCATGGTGGACAACCGATATAGGTGGCTTTTTAGGCGGATATGTGAAGGATAAGAACTTCCATGAACTATTGCTCCGCTGGTTTGCATTTGGTGTATTCTCACCTGTGTTCCGTCTGCATGGCGAACGTGTACCACATATTCAGCCTGAACAGGCGGTGATTGACGGGGTTACTCAAATGTTTACAGGCAGTGCAAATGAAATATGGAGTTATGGTGAAGAAAACTATGAAATAATGAAGAACTACATCTTCATGCGTGAAAGGCTTCGTCCGTATATCCGTGCATGCATGCAGGAGGCTCATGAGAAGGGTACACCTGTAATGCGCACCATGTTCTACCAGTTCCCAGAAGATGCACAATGCTGGAATACTGACTCACAGTATATGTTTGGACCTGACATACTGGTGGCACCCGTATTTGAACCGGATCAGAGAAGCCGTGAAGTTTATCTGCCTGCAAATCAGGCCTGGAAAAATGCAAAGACCGGTGAAGTGGTTCAGGGAGGTCAGACTGTTATTGCTGAAGCACCAATAAGTGAGATTCCTCTCTTTGTGAGGGCAGAGAAGAATTATCCTATATATTAGAACTTATTTAAATAAATATATCAATTTTGAAATATGCAAAGCCAATGTAACCGGCTTTGCATATTTTCGACACTGGGGGCCGGTTTGGAGGAGTTTAGTCTGAAAACCGGCACAATGAGGACATGGAGGTATAAATGATAACTGAAGAATATGTATACAAATCCATATCTGTTCCGGGAGGAGGTTTTGTAACAGGGTTTGTTTTTCATCCGGCCGTACCGGATATCCTGTATTGCAGAACTGATATCGGCGGTACCTACAGGTATGATTTCAAAAATAACTGCTGGATATCCCTGATAGATCATGCAACCGATCCGGGAATGTGGGAAACCTATCCTCTGTCAATAGCGCTTGACAAGCATAATCCGAGCTTTATTTATACAATGGCGGGCCTTTACCCTACTCATAAAATTGCCTTTTCCGATGACTATGGAGCTCATTGGATATACTTTGATCCGCCGGCAATTGATGAGCAGGGTAACACTGCAACCATCCACGGAAATGCTCCGGGGCGTTCCACCGGGGAGAGACTGGTTGTGGACCCCAATGACTCCAATATTCTGTATATGGGAACAATGGAGGATGGTCTGTGGAAAACAGAGGACCGCTGCAGAACATGGAAAAAGCTTGAGGTAGCCTATCCGGGTAAATCCTCCGAAAAGAATATAGCTTTTGTTGAGATTGATGCCTCCAGCGGAGGAGATGGCAGCCCGTCAAGAAGAATTATTGTTGCTGCAAGCGGACAGCAAGGTTCTCCAGGGAATAATGTCCGCGGGCAGAGTGTTTATATAAGCAATGACTTTGGAAATACCTTTAAGCCGTTGGAGGGAGAACCTGCTCCTGTTATCGGAGGAGCAAATGACTATCCCGGATACGTAGGGCAAAGAGCCTCATTTATGGGCAAATACCTTTTTATATCCTATGCTGCCTATAATATCGGCTGGTCAAATTGGAACACCTATGGCTGTGATACCGGAAGATGCTATGACGGAGCACTGTACCGCTTTGAGCTGGACAGTGAAGGAAATGTAAATGGGGTGCTGGATATAACACCTCCCAACATAATAGCGCCCGGTTACAGTGACCCCGATGCCCCGGGAAGAAGACTTGGATACGGTATTAGCGGTATTTCTGCCGATCTCCGGCTGCCGGGCACTTTGATCTGCTCAACAATCACAGCAGCACCGGACACCATTTACCGCTCCACTGATTACGGTTTGACCTGGAAACCTATAATGTGTGGGCTTAAAATTGGTAAAATAGATTTTAATGTTTCCTACCAAAGGCCCGAGTACAATGGGGAGGATTCACTTATCCACTGGATGTCGGATTTGAAGATAAATCCGTTTAACAGTGATATGGCGCTTTTCAACACCGGGGCAGGAATATTTATGACCAGGGATTTAACCGGAGCCGACGACGGTGAAGTGGTAAACTGGGCCTGCTGCGACAATGGAGTTGAAGAGACTGTACATCTGAATATTTATTCTCCACCTGAAGGTGAGGTTAAACTTATTGATATAATTGGGGATTACGGCGGTTTTGTATTTGCTGATCTTGACAGACCTGCCAAAAACACCTTTGCCAACCCGAACAAGGATAGATGGATTACAGCCATGAATGCCGATTATCCGGACAGCAATTCAAAGCTGCTTGTAGTTGCGCCCAGAGGTAACTGGACAGGAAAAACAAAGGGCGGCATTATTGTATCCTGCGACCAGGGAACCACATGGGAACAGCTGAAGGATCCGACAGGAATTACTGAAGACATTGATCTATTGATTAAAGAATTGAAGAGGCCAAATGTTACTTCAGGCTGGACAGCCATTTCAGCTGACAGCGAAACCATTCTATGGGTCCTTGGACTGCCCATATATGCATCAAGGCTGGTTTATACCCGCAATATGGGAGCGAGCTGGGGTAAATCCGAAATATTTGACATTGAGGGCAATCTGCTTGACGGGCATAATTTGCAGTTTAAAGTGATGTCTGACAGAGTTAATCCCGATATTTTCTATGGTTTTAGTGAAAACCTCAAGAGAGCAGGTTTTTACGTGAGCCTTGACAAGGGAGTGACCTTCCGGCAATTAAAGGCCCCTGAAGGTTTTCCAGAGGTAAACCTTGCAGGGATCGACAGTGAGCAGCATTTCGAAATCCGGGTCGAGTCCGGCAGGGAAGGTGTGATCTGGATGGCAATGCAGCAAGCCGGACTCTGGAGGATTACCTATGATAAGGAAGGTAATACCTTCTCAGGCAAGCGGATATCTGCAGAAGGTGATTTCATAAAACGGATTGGACTGGGAAAACCGGCAGAAGGAAGTGATAATAAAACACTATATACAAGCGGAACCATAAATGGACAATATGGCTTTTACAGATCCTATGACAGTGGCACCAGCTGGATTCGAATCAATGACGACAGCCATCAATATGGAGATATCCGTTCCATATCCGGAGATCCCAGAGTTTACGGGCGTATTTATGTGGCAACCGGCACCAGAGGGCTGGTTTATGGGGACATTGTCAGAAAACAGCATAAATATTAAAAATATAAATTCATTTGTAACCCTCTATATACAGCTGTCAGTCAACTTTTTGTTTCGAAGGCTATATTTGACTGAAAAGACATAATGTGTATAATGGTTTTATAACGAGGCAATAGATGTTCCCTACCTCTATAGGTGCATGGCTACCAAAGGTAGCCTTTGTACCGCTCTGGTTTTCAGGCGGTGAGCATATCTCCCGCCTCGTTGAAACGCGCTTAAGGTAAGAAAATTTTTCTACAGCCGAAGAATTTTCTATTGAACTTATGCGTTATAATGTTAAGACACAGGAGGATTATAATGATAACTTGTAAAAATCTTTTGGAAAACAAAAACCTTGAGATAGTAGAAAGCAAAGGTGATGTGAAAGTTCTCGAGTATAAGAGAGACATAAGCGTAACTGCTGCAAATGCCATGACTGCATATTATTCAGCTGAAATGAACGTTAGGAAGAGACAGGTTTTGATTGAACTCAATAACAGTGCTTATACCATCAGTGCAGGAGCCATGCAGTGGACTTCCGGAGCTGTAACCATGGCTGCGGATGTTAAGGGTCTTGGTGATTTAATTGGTAAGGCTCTATCATCCAAAGTGACAAAAGAATCTGCTATCAAGCCAAAGTATCAGGGTAGTGGACTTTTAATGCTGGAACCTACCTATAGACATATTCTGCTTGAAGAAGTTTCTGAATGGGGAGGACTGGTACTGGATGACGGTCTGTTTCTTGCATGTGAATCAAGGGTACAGCAAAATGTTGTAGCCAGATCAAATCTGTCTTCAGCAGTGTTGGGAAAAGAGGGACTATTCAATTTATGCTTAAGAGGTGC
>JAQSXC010000160.1 GCA_029266335.1 Eubacterium sp.
CCCTTTGATCTAGCTGTTAGTAATATTATTTTGTAGCTAAAACTTTCTTTAGCTTAGCGAATCTTGGAAGTCCATCTTCCTTAGGAGGAGCTGATTCACCCTGAATTAAAGGTAAAGCATAGTCGATAAACTCTTGCTTCAAACCATTACCAGCTTCGTTGATCCACTCTCTTGGAATTTTCTTTTCGGTGTTTGCAACATCGTTTAAGTCCAGTAACTGAATTTCGCACTTATATTCTTTTCCTTCGGCTCTCTTAAAGCCAACCATCTTGTCAGTCATACCTTCAACAGCATATCTAACAGCCATTTGACCTGACATAAAGGATTCATTAACATCGCTTGCTGAACCGCAGTGAGCAGCGCATCTCTGGAGAAGGCTGAATTCGATTCCACGAACTTTTGCTCCGGTCTTTTCTTTAACTATAGCAGCCAGAGTTGCAGCAAGTCCGCCTAATTGGGCATGTCCGAAAGAGTCTTTCTGATCTGCAAGGTTTGAACCATATTCTGAAATATACTTACCGTTCTTATCTTTGATACCTTCTGAAACAGCAACGATACAGTTGCCATTCTTCTTGTATATTGCAGTACAGTCTGTAAGGAACTGATCCATGTCAAAATCGATTTCAGGCAGATATATCAAATCTGGGCCTGCACCCTTGTAAGCAGCCAATGCTGTTGCAGCTGTCAACCATCCTGCATTTCTTCCCATAACTTCCAATACGGTGATCATGCCTGTGTTGTAAACTCTTGCATCGTGGTAAACTTCCATAGTAGAAGTAGCGATGTATTTAGCTGCACTTGAGAAACCAGGGCAGTGGTCAGTTCCGAAAAGGTCATTATCAATTGTCTTTGGAACTCCCATTACTCTGCATTCGTAACCAACCTTCTGCATGTACTTGCTTACCTTGTTGCAAGTATCCATTGAGTCGTTACCGCCATTGTAGAAGAAATATCTGATATCATATTTTTTGAAAACTTCAACAAGTCTCTTGTAATCTGTTTCGTCCTCATCAGCTGATTTAAGCTTGTAACGAACTGAACCGAGAGCAGAAGAAGGAGTAGTTTTTAATAAGTCGAGCTCGTATTGATCTTCCTGGCTCATATCATAGAATTTTTCATCAAGAATACCTTTGATACCGTGAGCCGCACCATAAACAGCTGTTATTGCATCCTGCTTCAATGCTTCCTGAAATACGCCGGAAGCACTGGCATTAATTACTGAAGTTGGTCCACCGGATTGTCCGAAAATAGCGGCACCCTTTAAAACTGTCATTGTATATACCTCCTAATAATTTATATTAATTTGTATAAATATACGCTGCTTTTACCAGACCTTTCTTACACAGGCTGATATTACAATACGCAATCACATTAAAATATAGCATATAGAAAAATAAATTGCAATTATGCATATTCAATTCCTGCATAATATGTTATTAAGAATGTTACCCTCTATAGAGGGTATTAATCTTCCAACTAATTATTTCATTAAATATATGATTCCCTTTTGGAGAAAAATAATAATGCAAAGACGGATCTGAATTAGAAATAGCTTCAAAATAATGGCTTTGACAAAAAAATATCATAAATTCCCTTGATTTTGAGCTAAATATTGCATAAAATAGTAACGATGGGATAAAAGCTTAAGTCTTACCTTATTATTTAATTAAAAGAATAATTTTATTTAAATAATAATTATTATAACGAGGCAACAGATGTCTATAGTGTCCTTGGGGACACATTGAGGTTACTACCTCGTTGAAACGCACGGAGGTAATAAAATTTTTCTACAGCCGAAAAATTTTATCTGAATCTATGCGTTATAAAATGGAATTCAAAGTTTTCGAGCTGATGCCATTGGCAAAGGTTCTGAAAAAATAAGGGTTTCAGGTAAATAAAAACTAATAAAATAAAATTAAAAAGGAGTGCATTTAAAATGGCATTAGTAACTTCTACAGAAATGTTCAAGAAAGCTTATGAAGGCGGATACGCTATAGGTGCTTTCAATGTTAATAACATGGAGATAGTTCAGGGTATAACTGAAGCAGCAAAAGAAGTAAATGCTCCATTAATTCTTCAGGTTTCATCAGGAGCAAGAAAGTATGCTAACCATACTTACCTTATGAAATTAGTTGAAGCTGCCATAATCGAAACTAACCTTCCTATCTGTTTACACTTAGACCATGGTGATACTTTTGAACTCTGTAAGTCATGTATCGACGGTGGTTTCACTTCTGTTATGATCGACGGTTCACACCACACATTCGAAGACAACATCGCTTTAACTAAGAAAGTTGTTGAATATGCTCATGAAAGAGGAGTAGTTGTAGAAGGTGAACTGGGAAGACTCGCAGGTATCGAAGATGCAGTTAACGTATCAGATGCAGATGCTGCATACACAGATCCGGCTCAGGTTGAAGAATTTGTTTCAAAGACAGGTGTTGACTCACTTGCTATAGCTATCGGTACAAGCCATGGTGCTTATAAATTTAAGCCAGGACAAAATCCACAGCTCAGATTTGATATATTGGAAAAAATTGAACAAAGACTTCCAAATTTCCCAATCGTTCTTCACGGAGCTTCATCAGTTATTCCTGAGTTTGTTGATATGATAAACAACAACGGCGGAAAAATGCCTGATGCTATTGGTATCCCTGAAGATATGCTCAGAAAGGCTGCTTCAATGGCTGTTTGTAAAATCAACATTGACTCAGACTTGAGACTTGCTATGACTGGTTCTATCAGAAAGTACTTTGCTGAAAACCCAAGTCACTTTGACCCAAGACAATATCTCTCACCAGCTAGAACTGCTATTAAAGAACTTGTTAAGAACAAGATCGTTAACGTTCTCGGCTCCAACGGTAAAGCTTAATAATAAGACTGATAATTTAAAACTATATACGGAACAGCTTCTGAACTACAGGTTTGGAAGCTGTTTTGCATAAAAATTTTTCAACCGTACAAATAAAAAAAATGTTATTTAATACCTTATCTATAACATTTAAATTTCAGAGTTCAAGGTATTTGTAATATTGGTATGGAGGGGAAAATAATGAGATATCCAACAATTGAAGAGGCCGAGGAACTATTGAATGAGGCCGCAGGAATGAATCCGGGAGAATGGGTGGCACACAATCAGGTAGCAGGATTATGTGCAAGTATCATTGCAAGCAATTGTGCAGGTATGGATGAACAAAAAGCATATGTCCTCGGACTTTTGCATGACATCGGAAGAAGGTTCGGTAACAGCGATTTAAAGCATGTTATTGACGGGTATAAATTTATGCTTGAAAGAAGGTATGATGATTGTGCCAGAATCTGTCTGACTCATTCATTTCCATACAAGGATATCAGTTGTTATAATGGACAGAATGATTGCCAGACCGAAGAAAGCAATTTTCTTCAAAATTACATAGATACTGTTGAGTATGATGAATATGACAAACTGATACAACTGTGTGATGCTATGGCATTTCCAAATGGTCCATGTTTAATGGAAAAAAGGCTTGTTGATGTTGTTATGAGAAAAGGTTTCAATGATTTAACTATTCCCAAATGGAACGAATTCTTTAAAATAAAATCACATTTTGAGGAAAAGATGAATTGTAAACTGGAAGATTTATTTCAATAGCCTGTTGTTAAGCAAATTTATTCAGCTTCTTAGAGCCTGTCTAATGTCTGCTTGTGCTTGGCATTTTAGGTGGATTTTGTGCAAGGAAAGGCAAATTTTCGCAGTAATAATTTGTTTATTGCAAGGAAATTTAACGCAGCATGGTGCAAAATCCGGCAAAATTGTGATTGCAATGAGACCTTAAACAGGCTCTTAAGCCTTCTTTAGGTTTGAGAAGCTTTTTTTCAGTTATTATTATCAGTAAGCTTATGATAAACCTCAAGCATTTCTATAAATTTCTCGCTGTCGCCTCCGCAATCAGGATGATATTTTTTTGCCAATTCCCTGAATTGCTTCTTAATATCATTAGCAGTTGAATCGGGCGGCAAGCCAAGCATACTTAACAATTCAGGCGAATACAGATTTTTATGCGTTATGCCGTTTTCCTGATAATATTTAAAATAAACCATACAAAAGAATTCCGAAAAAATCTCTTTGACATTCTGTTTGTCGATAAGTATTATATAATTCATAGGGTACTTAACCGATGTATCGTACTCACTTCTGGTGGAAAAGAACCTATTCCAGACTAAATCCTCTTTACCGGTCAGCAGTTGACCTTTAAATCGAGTTTCTATTTCAAACCTTTTCAGTTCTCTCAGTTTTTTTTTCAAATCATCAAAGTTCAAAGTACAACCCCCGATCCTGTTACCGAAATTAAAGTATTTATAATCTATAAACTATCATTAAATAAGATTATATAGTATTTTGAAGAATTTAAAATATAAACTTTGTAAAGTAAAATGTTTATATAGAATATTAAGAAAATATTAAATTACCTTAAGAATTATTGTAGGTTTGGGTCGAAATGTTTTATATTTATTGTATAAATGTATTTTTTAGATAATTTTAACTGCTTTATTTTAAATTTCTGGGGGTAAAAATGAGGAAAAAAGCCGGAGTAGTATGTCTTTTACTAGTTATTTTAATGCTTTTCCCAATAGTGGGGTACAGAGTATATAATGATACTGATCAGAAATATCAGGGAAATGTAACAAATGCGCAAGAAATAGCTGCAGTAGAGGATCTGCGGGGAGTGTGGATTGCATCGGTAAGTAATATCGATTTCCCATCCAAACCTGGACTGAGTGCCGAGCAACAAAAGAAAGAACTGGATGCAATTGTGGAAAATGCCCAGTACATGGGCTTGAATGCTATTTTCTTTCAGGTCCGTCCTACCGGAGATGCTCTGTATAAATCTGAGGTTTTTCCATGGTCAGCCTACCTGACAGGTAAACAGGGAAAGGCAAACGATAAGGATTTTGATCCTTTAGCATACATAATAGCAGAGGGACATAAAAAGGGAATTCAGATTCATGCATGGCTAAATCCCTTAAGATTGACAATGGGTACTGCTTCAAAGCCGGATAAAAGTGTTGATGTCCTCTCTTCAAATCATCCCGCAAGAAAGATACCTCAAGCAGTGGTGGCAGCTCCTACGGGGCAGCTTTATCTGGATCCTGGCTGTCCTGAGGCCATAAAGCTCATAACTGATGGTGTCGCAGAGCTTGTTAAGAATTATGATGTGGATGGAATTCATTTTGATGATTACTTTTATCCGTCAAAAGGTGAATCCAATGGAAAAGACTTTAATGATAATGCGTCTTTTGTAAAATATAAAGGGTCATTCAACAACAAGGATGACTGGAGAAGAAACAATATTGATACACTTGTAAAGAATACATATGACACGGTAAAAGCTATAAAACCTCAGGTTCAGTTTGGAATAAGCCCTTTTGCCATCTGGTCAAACAAAGATCTGAATAAGGAAGGTTCCGATACTCAAGGCGGTATTTCTACATACTATGACCACTATGCAGATACAAAAAAATGGGTTAAGGAAGCATATTTGGATTACATAGCACCGCAGATATACTGGAATATCGGCTTTAAAGTGGCTGATTACACAATACTTCTGGATTGGTGGAAAAATGTATGCAGCGACGGGAAAGTGAAACTGTATGTTGGACATGCTGCATATAAAATTAATGATACAGTGCAGGCAATCGATTGGTTGGATCCGCTGCAAATACCAAAGCAGATTGCAATGAACCGGACAAGTAAGGCTGTCAGCGGAAGCATATTCTATGGATATTCAAATTTAAAAGCAAATGCCCTGGGTATAAAGGATAAGCTGAGAGGTATATATGTAATGGGAAGAGATCCCGGAAGTGCTGTACCGGAGGATAGGCAGCTTGTTATTGCCGCACCTGATAACGGCTATAAAACTTCATCATCAAAGGTTAGTATTATGGGAAGCTGTGACCCTGATCAACCGCTGTACTTGAACGGAAATGAAGTAGAAACTTCAGCGGATGGCTATTTTGCCATATATCAGGAACTTCAGGTTGGAGATAACAATCTTGTTTTTAAGCACAAGGACAAGGAAACTATATTCAAAATAACCAGAAAGGCATCAGCAGCTTCGTCTCCATATCAGATGAACAAACCTGAATTCAGGCCTGGGTATTTTTCACCGACAGCGTCTATGACTATGAAGACTGGTAAAAAAATAGATTTTTCCTGTGTTGCGCCCTCCGGTGCCAAGGTTTGGGTCGAAATGGGAAGCTATAAGGTTCAATTATCTGAAAACAGCAGTATGGATACGAACGGAGGAGTACTTACACCTGCCAAATATGCAGGAACCTTCACAATGCCGGGTGTTTCAGGCAATCAGCGCATTCTAAACCTTGAGAAGCCTGTATATGTTCTGGAATATAAAGGACAGACACTGACCTACAAGCAAAGCAACACTCTCAGCGTTCAATCGGGAAAGTATCACAAATATGCTGTTGTCAGTACGTCTGAGGCAGAAGCGGTGGCAAGGTCCGGACCATCAACCGATTATTCCAGAGTCACACCATTATTAAATGGTGCTGCTGCTGTCATTGTGGGACAGCAGAATGGATATTACCTGCTGGATAGCGGTGTCTGGACCGACAGTAAATATGTGAAGGTTATAAATGATAAACCTTTGGCGTCGAACAAGATTTCCTCAGTAAGTGCCAGGGATAACGGCAATTACACTGATATTTCCTTTAAAATGCCGGTTAATGCTGTTTTCGGTATTGATGTGACATCGTCGAATGTTACATTAAATATTAATAGTACTGCAGGTTTAAAGTATGGTACCTCTGTTCCTGGTGGAGCAATCTTCAAATCAGTTGACTATAAACAAACAAACGGTACTGCACAATATACTTTCAACCTTAAGTCCGATGACGGTTATTTCGGCTATTATGCCCAATACAAGAATGGCACTCTGGTATTCTCACTGAAAAAAGCTCCCAGGATTGCCGGAAATGGCAGCAAACCGCTGAGCGGTTTGAGAGTTTTACTGGATGCAGGCCATGGAGGAACAGAATCCGGAGCAATTGGACCATTAGGCAAATATGGTCTTTATGAAAAGCAGCTTAACCTGTCAATTACATTGAATACCAGAAAATACCTTCAGTCTTTGGGTGCTACCGTTATTATGACCAGAACCTCCGACAAGACTGTAAGCCTTTCCGAAAGAGCTAATTTGATCAGGAAGGAGAAGCCTGATATAGCAGTATCAATACATAACAATTCTATGGATGTTACTGCAGATTACACAAAACATATGGGTTTACTGGTGCTTTATTCGAAGGATAATTCCAAAGCATCGGCAAGCTTTATAAAAGACTCTCTGATTACAGATTTGAAGCGCAGAGATGATGGCTTCAGATGGCAGAGTCTTTCTGTATGCACTGTTACACAGTCACCTGCAATACTTATAGAGGGCGGATTCATGTCAAATCCTGAAGAATATCAGTGGCTTTCCAATTATAATAATCAAGTTCAGATTGCCAATTCAATCGGGAAGGCAATTGAAAGCTGGGCATATAAGTTTGCTGTGAAATAATTATTAAATATGGGGAAGTAATTTTTAAGCAATCCCGAATAGTATAACACATTAAATCCACGTCAATAATTGAATTGATAGTGGATTTTTTTTATTGTTTTTATAATATTTTTCATAGTTTGAACAAAGCTTGGAAAACTAAATAAAGAGCAAGCAGATGGAGGTTTAAATGGTTAAAGTTGGAATACCGAGAGGACTGTATTATTATAAATATTCTACATTATGGGAGAATTTCTTTACTGAGCTTGGTGCTGAAATTGTAATCTCAGATAAGACCAATAAAAATATTTTATTGGAGGGAGCAAGCAAATGTGTATCTGAAGCATGCCTTCCTATCAAGGCCTATTACGGACATGTAATTAACCTGTTGGGTAAGGCTGATTATATTTTCCTGCCACGGCTCACAAGTATTTCGCAAAAGCAATATATATGCCCTGAGGTGGCGGGGGTGCAGGATATGATAAGAAATTCCGTAAAAGTGCTGCCAAGAATAATTGATACTGAAATCAATCTTCGGAAGTCTGAAAAAAATTCATGGAAAGCCGCCTTATACACCGGCGGTTTCCTGACCAACGATAAAGAGAAAATAAAAAATGCATATAAAAATGCATTGGGGGCTTATAGAAATGAAAGGCAGGTTATGAAGTCGGGTGTGCTGATGGATGAATTCAAGCAGGAAATCGGGTCAATGCCTTTGCGGGTTATTCAGAAACGCAGTACCAACATTACGGTAGCAGTACTGGGACATTGTTATACCGTGTATGACACTTTTATTAATATGGAATTGATAAGAAAACTAAAGGATTACGGGATTGGGGTTGTAACTCTTGATATGCTTGATTACCAGGAGTCAAAGCAGCGTAGCAGGGAGCTTGACAAAATGCTGTTCTGGGACTACGGGACACGAGCATATGGAGGGACCATACAATTAATTGAAAACGGCGGCATTGACGGTGTTATTGCTATTACTTCATTTGGCTGCGGGGTTGACAGTTTTGTTATTGAGCTTGTGGAAAAGAAAATCAGGTCCGAGAGTGATATTCCGTTCATGAAGCTGGTGCTGGACGAACACTCTGCCGAAGCAGGCTTTTGCACCAGGCTGGAGGCATTTGTAGATATGATTATCAGGAGGGGTAGCTATGAAAATAACGTTTCCTCATTTAGGTAATACCTATATTATTGCAAAAACATTCCTTGATGATTTCGGTACAGACTATGTGGTACCGCCCTTTAATACCACCAAAACATTGGAGCTGGGGGCAAAATATACTTCGGAATCACATTGTCTGCCCTTTAAGCTGTTTGTAGGCAATATGTTGCAGGGACATGAGCTGGGAGCAGATACCATGCTGATAACCGGTGGCTGCGGACCCTGCAAGCTGGGTTACTTTGGTGAAATGCTGAAAAAAACTGCCAAAGAGCTGGGAATAAATATGGATGTAATTACGCTGGAGGTTCCTGACCAGGGCTTTAAGGAGCTTGGAGAGAGAATCAAAAAAGTAAGTGGCGGTTCAAATTATTTAAATGTAGCAAGGGTCTTGAACTCAACAAAAAATGTGGCGGTACAGCTGGACAATCTCGAAAGGCTTGCACGAATTAAAAGAGCAAGGCAGCTTGAGCAGGGAAGTGTTGATAAGATATACAGGGGCTTTCAATCGGATGTTCTGAAAATTACCGGTTCAAAAGAAATCATTAAATTTATTAAACAAACTGAAAAGAAACTTAAAAAGGTGCCCGTCAATGAAAAAGCGAGACCTTTGAAGGTTGGAATTGTAGGTGAAATTTATACCACTATAGAACCCTTTGCCAATTTTTCGGTAGAAAGAATGCTGGGTAATATGGGAGTTGAGGTAACCAGACCGGTAACGGTAAGTGGCTGGATCATCAACGATATGTTTAAAAAGGCGCTGCATCTGCCTATTGAAAGTGAAGATGAGAAGGAATCAAAGGCCTACCTGAGCAGTATGGTGGGAGGTCATGCGCACCATACAATAGGTAATACAGTTGTCCAGGCAAAGGAAGGCTATGATGGTGTCATTCATCTTTACCCTCTGGGCTGCATGCCTGAGATAGTTTCACAGGCAATTCTTCCTGCAGTGGAAGAAAATTATCAGATACCTGTAATGACCATAATACGGGACGAAATGACCGGAGAAGCCGGATTTAATACAAGAGTTGAAGCATTTGTTGATCTAATCAGGAAAAGAAGGGAAGCGCAGTTGAATGGACAGAATAAAATGCTATATGGGTATTGATGTTGGATCGGTAAGTACCAATATCACTTTGATTGACCAGGAGGATAATGTCATTGACAAGCAGTATATACGAACCGAAGGTCAGCCCATCGAGTCAATCAGAAAAGGTCTAAAGGATGTTGAAAAGAGAATAGGGAAAAACATAATGGTATCGGGTGTGGGGACAACAGGTAGCGGGCGCCAGCTGGCGGCAGCTATTGTAGGCGCTGATGTTGTAAAAAATGAAATAACCGCACATGCGGTTGCTTCACAAAAGTCAATTCCTGACGTGAGAACTATCATTGAAATTGGAGGTCAGGATTCGAAAATAATCCTGTTAAAAAATCAGGTAGTTCATGATTTTGCCATGAATACGGTTTGTGCTGCCGGTACGGGCTCATTCCTTGACAGGCAGGCTTCCAGAATAGGAATAGCCATAGAGGATTTCGGTTCATATGCCTTAAATTCCAGAAATCCTGTCAGAATCGCTGGAAGGTGTGCTGTTTTTGCAGAAAGTGACATGATACATAAACAGCAGATGGGACACTCAAGGGAGGATATCATCGGCGGTTTATGTGATGCACTGGTAAGAAATTATCTTGCCAATCTGGCAAAGGGCAAGAAGCTGGACTC
>JAQSXC010000161.1 GCA_029266335.1 Eubacterium sp.
ACGGTTTATCAGGAAGTAAACCTCTGTCCGAATCTCACGGTTGCTGAAAACTTTTATATAGGAAGAGAGCCTACTCGATACGGAAAAATTAATTGGAAAGAGATTAACAGACGTGCTGAACAGGCACTGGCAAAATTGGATTTAAAAATCGATGTAAAACAAAAGCTGGAAAACTATTCGGTTGCAATTCAACAGATGGTAGCAATAGCCAGAGCTATTGACTATAAAGCCAAGGTATTAATTCTGGATGAACCAACTTCAAGTCTGGATAAGAATGAGGTTGAGAAGCTTTTCATTATAATGAAGAAGCTTAGATCAGAAGGAATGGGAATAATATTTGTTACACACTTTTTGGATCAGGTTTATGAAGTTTCAGACAGGATAACAGTTTTAAGAAACGGTGAACTGGTGGGAGAATTTGAGGCAGAGTCTCTCCCGAGAATACAACTTGTGGCTAAAATGATTGGTAAGGATCTGGACATTCTTTCAAGTTTGAAAAAAGATACTAATAAAGAGCAGAATACTAATGCCAACGACAGTTTTATGAGTTTTAACGGAGTAGGACACACAGGAACAATAGAGCCATTTGATCTGGAAATAAGAAAAGGAGAAGTACTCGGGCTGGCCGGATTGTTGGGATCCGGAAGAAGTGAACTGGCACGGGTAATTTTTGGAATAGATAAGGCTGACAGTGGTGTAATAAGAGTTAATGATGAAAGAGCCAATATTGCTTCACCAATAGATGCAATCAAACAGGGCATAGCATTATGCCCGGAAAATAGAAAAATCGAAGGCATAATCGGTGATCTTTCGGTTCGTGAGAATATAATTCTTGCCCTTCAAGCCAGAAATGGAATTGGAAAGACAATATCCAGAAAGGAACAGGAGCGGATAGCTGACGAATATATAAAACTTTTAAATATAAAAACTTCCGGAAGAGAGCAGCTTGTTAAAAACTTGAGCGGTGGAAATCAA
Source organism: Eubacterium sp. (assembly GCA_029266335.1). Lineage (GTDB taxonomy): Bacteria > Bacillota > Clostridia > Acetivibrionales > DSM-1351 > Ruminiclostridium. The sequence goes on from JAQSXC010000161.1 coordinate 976, forward strand.
CAAAAGGTTATTCTGGCAAGATGGCTTGCAACAAATCCGGATTTGCTCATTCTGGATGAACCCACAAGGGGAATTGATGTGGGAACAAAAACAGAAATACAGAAATTGATTATACAGTTTGCAGAAAGAGGTATGTCTGTGGTATTTATATCCTCTGAAATGGATGAGTCTCTCAGATGCTGTTCCCGTATGGCAATTTTACGTGACGGACGCAAGGTTGCAGAAATATATGAGGATGAACTGACTGACAGAAATGTAATGAAATCAATAGCAGGGGAGGATTAATTGTGCAAAACATTGTTACAGTAATTAAAAATTTGACAAAAAAACGTTTATTTTGGCCCATTGTTGCATTGCTGGCAGTATTAATATTTGATTCGATTTTTATTGATGGGTTCTTAACTATTGAATTAAAAAACGGTAATTTATATGGAAGAATTATTGATATCATAAACCGTTCTTCCTCATTGATAATAATAACAATTGGAATGACCCTGGTTATTGCTACCGGAGGAATAGATATTTCTGTAGGATCGGTAGTTGCAATTTCAGGAGCAATAACTGTTCAGCTGCTTGGTTCTGGAATTGCTCCAAACACACCATTCTTTCTGTGCATAATTGCTTCCCTTGCGGTATCGGCATTGCTGGGCTGTTGGAATGGATTTCTGGTATCCAAGATCGGTGTACAGGCAGTCGTTGCAACCTTGATACTGAATGTCGCGGGAAGGGGAATAGCGCAGCTTGTTACAAACGGCCAGATACCTACAACACAGTATAAGCCTTTTTCATACATAGCAGGTTTTCTTCCCCACCTTCCAATACCGTTTTCCATTTTTATAGTAGCGGTTGTGCTGACAGCTATAGTTTTGTTTGTAAAGAAAACAGCCTTCGGATTATTTGTAGAATCGGTGGGAATCAACTCCAAAGCAAGCAATTTTGCCGGACTTAAGGCACAAAGGATAGTTTTCGCTACCTATGCCATATGCGGTCTTTGTGCAGGAATAGCGGGACTTATGATAAGCTCCATGATAAAAGCTGCAGATAGTAATAATGCCGGACTGCTGATTGAAATGGATGCTATATTGGCAGTCGCGATCGGCGGAAACTCAATGAGCGGCGGAAAATTCTCAATTGCAGCCAGTGTTATCGGGGCTTTGATAATTCAGAGTCTGACAACAACTCTTTATGCATTGGGTGTTTCACCGGAGGTACTGCCTGTTGTAAAAGCAATTGTAGTCGTCATAATATGCCTGTTCCAATCTGAAGGTACTCATAAAATGATCCTGAAGGTGTTTAGCACGAATAGGAGGTTAAAATATGAAAAAACTGCTTAATTCAAAATTCTTATCACTATATATTACAATATTTCTATTTTTTGTGCTGTTTTCCATCGGGTCGGTATTATATACAGGTTTCTTTTCACTCCAAACATTTCTTAACCTGTTTATAGACAACGCTTTTCTGATTATATCGGCATCAGGAATGACAATGGTTTTACTTATAGGAGGAATAGATATTTCAGTAGGTTCGGTTATTGCACTGACCTGTATGCTGTCGGCATACCTGCTGGAGTTGAAAAATTTCAACCCCGTACTGGTAATGGTTTTAATTATATTAATGGGAGCCGGCTTTGGTCTGCTCCAGGGCTGCCTGATACACTTCTTCAAAATTCAGCCGTTTATAGTAACTCTGGCAGGACTGTTCTTTGCAAGAGGTATGACAGCAGTAATCAGCACAGACACCATTAACATAAAGAACAAACTATATACCGATATTTCAAATTACAGAATCTACTTATATGATAAGTCATTTATATCCATTGGGGTTGTTATTGCTTTAATAGTAATGTGTATAACCATCTACATTGCACACTATACCAGATTCGGACGCTCTGTTTATGCTATCGGGGGAAATGAGCAATCAGCCAGATTGATGGGACTTCCTGTGGGTAAGACAAAGGTCCTGGTATATACCTATAGTGGTGTATGCTATGCAATAGCAGGTATAGTTTTCAGTTTTTATATGTTATCAGGTTATACGCTCCATCAGCAGGGTGGAGAAATGGATGCCATAGCCTCGGCCGTAATAGGCGGAACATCACTTACCGGAGGTGTGGGCTATGTGTTCGGAACCTTATTCGGTGTCCTTATCCAAGGTGTTATTCAGACACTGATAATGTTCCAGGGTACTCTAAGTTCCTGGTGGACAAGAATTGCAGTTGCTCTCCTGCTTTGTATGTTCATTATGATCCAGAGACTGCTCACAATAAGAAAAGATACAAGCAGAAAAGCAAAAATCAATACCGGTAAAAAGTCAAAACAACTGAATATAAAGGCATAAAAGATATAGAAGGCAATAGTTTATCAATTCCAGGTGGAGTTTATCCGCCTGGTTTTGGTGTACAAAATAAACACAGGAATGAATTTGTTTTTATTAAAAGCATTTATTTTACCTGGGAGGTATTGCTGTGAAAAGTGAAAAGATACAGGTTGTTAATAGGGCAAAAATCAACAGAGTTACTATCAGAACAAAGTTTACGCTTTGCTGTGTTTTTATTATTATACTTATGAGTATTTTAAACTTGTTTACAATAATTAATTTTGCCGGCTTTAATAAACAATATGATACCATTCTAACCAACATAGCTATAGCAAACAGTATTAATGACGGTCTTAAAGAACAAATTGATTCCGAAATGAGGTCAATTGGTGTTGGACAAAAAGATTTTAAGAATGCAGATCAATATAATATTATAATTGATGTTAATAAAAAAGTAGATACTATTAAAAAGAGTGTTAAGTCCGACAGCAGCCTGTTAAAGCTGGATTCAGTGTCCAAGACCATGAGTTCCCTTAAGGAAAAGGTGGATGAAATAGGTAACCAGATCCAGGAAAAAAAATCCTATGATGAAATACAGGTCTCATTGGACTATGTAACCGAAATAGCTGTCCTTGTTGAAACAAATATTCAGGATTTTATTAAAAATGAACTTAATGAAAGCAATAAAACAAAGCTTGTAATTGAACAAAGCTTTAACAGGGCTATTGTCATCAACATAATAGCATTAGTTGTCATATGTGTTATCTCAATCACATGTTCATTGATTATTTCAATAAAAATGTCAAATCCAATTAACAGGTTAAATAAAATTTTAAAACAGATTACCGGCGGTGATTTATTGGTTAATCAGTTTGAAGTAAATACCAGAGATGAAATCAAAGATATGTCAGGAGCTTTTAATGAGATGGTAAAAGGTCTCAAGCAGACTATTTTAAATATAAGAAAAATGACCGGGAACACAAAAGAGGCATCAGAGGTCCTTTTAATGAGTTCAGATACCAATAGCAAGGTAAATATGGAAATTGCCTCATCAGCTCAAAGTGTCTGTGAAGGTATACACGCTCAAAATCAACTGGTACTGGGAACAACTCCGTATATAGAAACGTTATTCAATACGTTTAATGCCTTAAATACAAATTCTGATAAAATTTTGGAAAAGGCTAGGCAATCAGTACAAAAAGCAGTAACGGGAAATACATATATAGATAATCTTAATACTGAACTTAAAGATATTTCAGATATAATTAAAAATACCAGTGAAGATACAAAAAACCTTAAAGTAAAAGCAAATGAGATGACTAGCATAATTGAAACTATCGAAGAGATTACCGAAAACACAAATCTGCTGGCTTTGAATGCCACAATAGAGGCAGCTAGGGCCGGGGTTTCAGGCAAAGGTTTTGCTGTTGTGGCCTCCGAAATAAGAAAGCTTGCAGAAAAGTCATCACTTGCCACAGGCAAAATAGATCGTATAATAAAATCTGTGCAGGAAAAAACCAATAATATGAGCAAAAACATGGAACTCAGTGTTTCAAAAATGAATGAAGGAAATATTATAGCCGAAAAAACAAAAGAGCATTTTGAAGATATAAAGAATGCAAGTCAAAATGTTGACAATGAGATACGGATCATTTCTAATGATATTTCAAATGTCAACCAAATAGTTGGACGAGTACATAAAAGTATTGAAGAAATTAAAAACATATCCATAAGCAATGAAGCTGAGGGAGAATCCATACTGGCCGCTGTTGAAGAGCAGACTGCAAATCTTCAGGAAGTTTTGGCGCTTGCCCATCAAATGTCTGATATGGCTGGTGAAATGGAAGAAAGTATTTCAATATACAAAGTTTAGTTGTATAATAATTGTTGTCGAAATTTGGAATAAAAGCGTATATTATAACTAAGAGGGTGAGCTTTTGTCAAATTTTAAACAAATTTTCAAGTTGAAAAGTATCAGCTACAAACTGCTGATATACTTTTTACTGCTTATATTGTTGCCCATATTTACCATAAGCCTTATGGGGAATCACTATTATTCAAAAACCATGTCTGCAGAAATCAACAACCACACCGTTCAGATGATTGATCAGGTTAATAATAATGTCGAATTTTATTTAAAGAATATTGAAAACATTATTTATTATCTATCCAAAGACCCGCAGGTAAACAAATTTTTAAGCAATGAATATAAAACCCAGAAAGAAAAAACTGAAACCGAATATGAGATAAAGCGTATTTTAAGATCTTTTTCAGAAGCCCATTCCGAAATAGGCGGAATAATGATCGTTAATTCAAGGGATACGTACATAAGCAATGAAATGAACAAGATATCCAGAGAAAGCTTCTCAAAGGATATATGGTTCAAACTGGCATACGGCGAACCTTCCAAAATCCATTTGATAAGCAAGCCTCTGGGCAGGAATATAAAGGCATACAAGGATTACAGTTCAGATTCTGTATTATCGGTTTCAAAAGCTTTTACAGATTCCGTTACAGGGGAATTTACGGGCACTGTTCTGATCGACCTGAAACTTGTGACAATAAAAAATGTAATTGCTGATGTAACCCTAGGCAAGGATGGATTCTTATACATCCTGGACGGTGACGGAAATATAGTATACACACCTGTAAATCCGGTTGTTTACCGTGTAAACAACAAATGGCTCAACAGTGATACAAACAGCGTTACACGGGATATAAAAAATAATAAATATAAGATAATTTACAAGCATTCGGACTATACAAATTTCAAAACGGTTGGAGTTTTCTCATTAAGCAAAAATCTGGAAGTAGTTAACAATATAAGATTATATATTGTAGGTATAGGAATCGTAACAATGATTCTGGCTTTCATAGCCGCATTGTTTTTCACAAAATCTATAGCAAATCCCCTGAAAAAGCTCAGAAGGCTTATGAGAAAAGCTGAAGAAGGAGATCTGAATGTAAGGTTTAATTACAAAGGCCGTGATGAAATAGGACAGCTTGGGGACAGCTTCAATAAGATGATAGATGAAATAAGAAATCTTATTGAAATGGTTTATATAGAGCAAAAGAGTAAACGGGAGGCTGAGCTGAAGACTTTGCAGGCACAGATAAAGCCTCATTTTCTTTATAATACACTGGACACAATCCAATGGATGGCACAGGTCCATGGAGCGGATGATATTGTTGAAGTCGTGGATGCTCTTACAAAATTGTTCAGAATAGGAATAAACAAAGGAAATGAAATGATATCTGTTAAAGAAGAATTAGAACATATAAAGAGCTATCTTATTATTCAAAAAATCCGTTATGAAGAAAAGCTTGAGTATGAAATTAATTTTGAAGACTCCATTCTTGAGTATAAAGTTATCAAGCTCATTCTCCAACCCCTGGTTGAAAATGCAATATACCATGGAGTAAAAGAGAAAAGAGGAACAGGGAAAATCTCCATAACTGCAGAAAAATATGAAAAAGGTATTTGCTTAAGGATATGTGACAACGGAGCCGGCATGCCTGAAGCAAGACTCCAGGAAATACAGGCCATGCTCAATTCGGATAACCTGGGAAATAAAAATCCGGGATATGGTACTTTTAATGTTCAAAATAGAATAAGACTATCCTTTGGAAATCAATATGGTCTTTCATTTACCAGCAAATCCGGAGAGGGAACTACCGTATGTGTTTTTCATCCTATTATTGAGAAGTGAGGTCTTTAATTTATGTGGAAATTGCTTATTGCAGATGATGAACCAAAAATCAGAAAAGGTCTTAGAAATTCATTGGATTGGGCTGAAATCGGTGTGGAGATAGTCGGGGAGGCAGAGGATGGAGAAATAGCTCTTGATATTGTACGGAATAACCATCCCGACATTATTTTGCTGGATATCTGCATGCCTTTTATAAACGGTTTGCAGTTAATTGAAAAAGTTAAGCAGGAATACGATGAATGCATTATGATTGTGGTGACCGGACATGATGAATTTTCTTATGCCAGGGAAGCTTTAAGACTTGGAGTGTTTGATTACGTTCTGAAGCCTGTATCCAAAGAGCAGCTGCACAATGTCATAATTAAGGCAATTGATGAAATAAGCAGCATAAAAAACCGTAATAAATATTACAAATGGGCGCAAAATCAACTATCACAGAATTATAAAATTTTAAAAGAAAAATTTATGAATGAATGGCTGGAAAATCATTTTTCTTCAGCAGAAATAAGGGAACAACTGGACTATTACAAAGTGAAGTTTACAGATAAAACCGGGATGCTCCTTGTAAAGCCTGTTGACAAAAACAGTATGGTTGAAGTAAATGATTGGGATAACAATCTTTTATTGTTTGCAATTCAGAATGTAATTGAGGAACTTGTGGAAAACATGCAGCCGAATATGGTATTCAGAGATAATAAGGACAATATAGTTGCATTAACAGGTATTCCAAATATTTCAGAGTGGCTTCAGCTGAAGGATAGGTTTGAGTCGTGTATGGAAAAATACCTGGATAAATCAATCAGGGTCTATCAGAAGATTATTGAAAAAGGCATGGATGAAATACCGTCGGTTTATGATGCCCTTATTGATGAAATGAGCAAGGAGTCCAGTTATACTCCAATGGTTATAAAGGCAAAACAATACATAGAAAATAACTTCTTTAAGGAGGAACTGTCCCTGGAGGATGTGGCAAGGGACATTAAGGTAAGCTCATCCTATTTAAGCAGAGTATTAAAGCAGGAAACAGGAACATCTTTCATAGATTATCTTACACAGGTTAGGGTCAAAATGGCAATTCAATTGATGAATGATCCTTCAATGAAAATATATGAAATAGCCGAAAGGGTAGGTTACAACAGTCAGCACTATTTTAGTACGGCATTTAAAAAGGTATTGGGGGTATCTCCCGTAGAGTACAAAAAAGGAGGGAGATAAGGTGGGGAGCTTACATTTAAAAGGTTTAGCTGTGGTTGCATTACTGATGGTATTTTCTCTATTCGCATTTATGGGCTGCGGAAGACAAAAAGCAGAGAGCAGTGACGATATAAAATATCTAATTGGAATGTCCCAGGCAAACTTGGTGGAGCCCTGGCGTGTAAAAATGACTGAAGAAATTAAGGAGGAAGCTGATAAGCATGATGACCTTAAAGTCATTTTTACGGATGCGGCAGGCAATAATGCAAAACAGGTAAGAGATGTTGAGGAGCTTCTCACCGAGGGGATTGATCTTTTAATCATATCACCAAATGATTCCAAAGCTCTTACTCCCATTGTTGCCAAAGCATATCAGAATATTCCTGTCATAGTATTGGACAGGGCTGTAGAGGGGTATGACTATACTCTTTATATCGGTCCAGATAATAATATGATAGGGAGACAGGCCGGGGCACATGTGGTGGAACTTTTAAAAAACAAAGGCGGAAAAGTACTTGAAATTCAAGGCCTGTCCGGTTCACCTCCAGTATTGGGCAGGAGTGAAGGGTTCAGAGAAATAATTGACAAGAATTCTGAAATAGATCTGACTGCGTCAATATATGCAGACTGGCAAAGTGACATTGCCGAGGATAAGGTCAATTTACTCAAGGATAATCTTTCAGGAGTGTCGGTAATATTTGCCCAGAACGACCATATGGCTTATGGAGCCTATAAGGCAATGACTGCAAACGGTATCAATGGAATAAAATATGTGGGAATTGATGGCCTTGAAGGGGAAAACGGAGGAATTGATCTGGTAAAGAGAGGTATCCTTGAAAGTACCTTCAGATGTCCTACGGGAGGAAAAGAATCAATTATTTATGCCATCGATATATTAAACCAGATAAAGGGAATTCCTAAGAAGATAATATTGAAAAGCAGCATTATTACCAGACAAAATGCAGATCAATTTATTAATGAAAATAAAAAAGCCTCGAAGGAACACAAGCAGAACATAAAGCCTGTACTGGGCTATGCAATTGTGGGTAATGAAAGCATGTGGAGGTCGGCTAATACTCAGTCCATAAAAACCGCAGCAGTCGAAGCCGGTGTAGAACTTATAACAGTCGAATGTGAAAGCAGTCAGCAGAAACAAATAGATGCCATACGCTCATTTATCAAACAGAAGGTTGACGTTATTGCTTTTTCACCTATTGTGGAAACAGGTTGGGATGAGGTCCTGAAAGAGGCAAAAGGTGCAGGTATACCCGTTATATGCTCTGACAGAAGGCTCAAGGTAAAGGATGATTCTCTTGAGACCACATTTATAGGGTCAGACTTTATTGAAGAGGGAAGAAGGGCCGCAAGGTGGCTGGAGGGCAAGTTCAGTGACGGTTCAAATGTAAACATTGTTGAGCTGACAGGTACTGTGGGCTCAACACCCGCTATTGAAAGAGGTTCGGGTTTCCTGGAGGTAATAGGTAAAAACAAAAAATTCAATATCATCAGATCTGAATCCGCCGACTTCTTAAAAGTCGAGGGCGAGAAGGTTATGAATGATATTTTGAATTCTGAGAACAGGAAAATAGATGTCATATATTCACATAATGACGATATGGCTTTTGGAGCCATAGAGGCAATAGAGGACCATGGACTCCTGCCGGGAAAAGATATTGTTATAGTATCAATCGACGGTGTGAAATCTGCATTTCAGTTGATGCAGGCAGGTAAACTGAACTGTACGGTTGAATGTAATCCTCTCCTGGGGAATCAGCTTATGAAGGCTGTAAATGACTATGTGAACGGGAAGGAGCTTCCTGTAAAAATAATTACCAGTGAAGATGTATTCCCTCAGGAAACAGCCAAAAAGGAAATAGTCAACAGAAAATATTAATAATAAAACATAACTTTAAAAAATTAAAACTAAATAGTATAAAAAATTGCGTAATATTATAAATACATCTCCAGGCAGGTCATGTAAAATCTATTCTGAAGAACAATTATAAAAACTTTCCCAAACTATAGCGAGGCAAGGGTGTCCAAAGTGTCCATTGGACACCTTTAGGACACCCTTGCCTTGCTAAAACTCGCACAAGTAAGAAAATTGTTCTGCAACTGAAAAATTTTATTGAACTTATGCGTTATAACTCAGCTTTTTGTGCAAACATCAATGAAAAAGTTGAGTTTTAAAGAAGAGTTAAGTACTGTTAAACGTAGTTTTTGAGCGATACACCAGATAATTTCATTCAAATAAATTCCAATACGGGGTTTGAAAAGGAAAAGGGTTTCGGGTGCAACAGGGGTCCTTTAATTATACCAATAAATTTATTACAAAAAGGAGGAAGGGAAGAACTTAAAAGCTTTAGTGGTTTTACTGTTGTAGAAGGAATTATAGAATACTTCAGGTTTTAGTGTATTCTATAAAAAATTTTAAGTGGAGGGAGATATTATGTCTAGTAAAAAAGCTAAATCTGGTTTATTCTGGCAGTTGCATTAATTTTATCAGGAATTTTTCCAAACCTCTTTATGGGAACAGTAAGCGCAACTGATATTTATGACAGCGATATCACAGATGCCGGTGTTACATCAGGTAACTCTGCAGATACTACCTCAGAGGGAGCAATTACCGTTAATCCCGGAGAGCTTGTGGATGGGACCTTAAATCAGGAGTTAAATAATTTTCAATTGCTAAGTGACAGTTCATATATAGCGGACTGTTTCAGTGATGACTTTAACGACGGAAACGCTGACGGATGGACTACATATGGGTCAAGTGATGCAGGAAACCGGGGTGTATGGTCTGTAAATGCATCTGGGCAATATACCATAGGAGGATGTCCCGGCGCTAAAGCTATAGCTGAGGGTACAAGTTTTACCGATCTGGTATACGAAGCCGATATTTCGGTATCAGGTTTAAACTCCGATGGAACAGGTTTTCTGTTCAGAGTCAACAACCCGGTGGGTAATGTTGCCGATGGTTACAATGGATACTACGTCGCACTGCGTGTTGATAAGAGACTGCAATTGGGACGTGTTACCGGGAACAATGTATGGAAAGAACTTTCAGTGGTGACTGTTCCATGCACAAGCGGCCACCTGAAGGTAGCGGCAGTGGGTAACAATATTAAGGTGTACATAAATGATGTTCAATACCTTGACTATACCGATAACGACGGAAGTCAGGTAACATCTCCGGGTGCAATAGGTCTCAGAACCTGGTGGGGAACATCTCAAATCGATAATATCAGTGTCAGGGATTATAATACAGAACCTGTAGAAGTACCTCAATTCAGTATTCAGGAAGGTATTTATAACTCTGAAAAAACAATAGAAATGACCAGCGCCGCAACAGGAGCTGAGATCAGATATACCACAGATGGAAGTATACCTGATTCAAATTCAAATCTGTATACCTCACCCATCACCATATCCAAAACTACTCTATTTAAAGCCAAAGCATTTATGGCAGCCAAGCCGGCCTCGGACCTGGTAAAGTCCCTGTATGTCATCGCAACGGAAGGTGCACAATTCAGTGACGATTTTGAAGATGGAGACAAGAGTGCCTGGGCCACATATGAAGGTCTGGAGACTGGCCGTACACAAACTGAAGCCGATGGCCTCTATACTTTTACCAAGCCAAGAGGTGATAAAGCAGTAACCGGTTCAGGGTATACCGATTTCATTCTCCAAGGAGAGGTAAATCCCTTTGCAAGCGGACAGAGCAGCGGATTTTCCTTCAGGATATCCAATCCAGGTAATGGTGCCGATAAATTGGACGGATATTTCGTAGGTTTAAATGTAAGCAACTATGTTGAAATCTGCAAGTTCTCATCAGCAGGAAGCGGAGTGTGGACTGCTATTAAAAACATTCCGGCTGTTGTAAATAAAAATGCTGCCAACCACCTTAAAATTATTGGTGTGGGACAGAATTTCTATGTATATTTAAACGGTGAATTTGTTACAGATTTTACTGACAATTCCCATGCTGAAGGCGGCATAGCACTCAGAGCCTGGAATGATAACGGGAATGTGACCTATGACAATGTGAGTGCTGTTAAACTGTCTCCGCTTAAGCAGCAGGTAGCGGCACCCTTAATCAGTCCGGAGGCCTTAACATTTGCCAATACTCAGGAAGTAACCATTTCCTGTGCAACAGCTGATGCAGTAATACACTATACTACCGACGGAAGCACACCAACTGCTGCTTCACAGGTATACAGCGGTAAGATTACGCTGACGGTCACGGCAACTGTAAAAGCCTTTGCCGAAAAAGCCGGAATGAATGATTCTATTGTTCAAAGTGTAACTTACACAAAGGCAACGGCAAACTTCACTGATGATTTCAGCGACGGAAATTCCAACGGATGGACCACCTATGGCGGAACGTGGAGTGCCGCTGACGGCGCATACAATGTTAACGCCGGAGGGGGCTTTAAAGCCGTAGCTGATGGTGTTAATTTTGCCGATTTCACATATGAGGCCGACGTATCCTTTACAGGAGGTACTGAATCCAATAATACCGGACTTATATTCAGAGCAAGTGAGCCTAAAGTTGGTGCAGACATGCTGAAGGGATATTATGCCGGAATATGCAGGGACGGTAAAGCACAGATCGGCCGTTTTAATAATAACTGGCAGGAGCTTGCAACAATTCCGTACCCTGTTGTAACAGGACAGGTATACCACATAAAGGTAACTGCCAATGGCAGCAATATAGATATGTATATTGACGGCAACCATGTGGCAAGTGTTGTGGATTCAATGTTTACCAGCGGTACCATAGGTATGCGTACCTGGTACGTTAATGCCAGGTATGACAATATTTCGGTAACTACCGATGCAGCTGCCGAAAAACCTGTATATGACTGGTCCTGGGTAAAGGGTGCAGTATTTGTTCCAACAAATGTAGTAAATGAAATACAGCAGTGGAAAGAATATGACCATGAAGTAAATGACAGGGAATTGTCCTATGCACATGCCTATGGCATCAATCTTGTCAGGGTTTATCTTCATAATCTGCTGTGGGAAAACAATTCCGCAAAACTGTTGAATGATTTTGAAGATTTTCTTTTATTGGCGGATAAATATGACATAGAAGTAGAAGTGGTTTTCTTTGATGACTGTTGGGATGATCACCCGACCTACGATTATGATCCGGCTATTTCGCCGAGATACGGTGCACACAACAGCAGATGGGTTGAAGCGCCGGGGGATGATTACAAGGTTCTGTACAACAATGCCGACGGCGTTGTAAAAGCAAAACTTAAAGCATATGTTGAAGGGATTGTAGGTGCTCACCTGAATGATGACAGAGTAGCCTTCTGGAACACATACAATGAGCCAAGCAATGGTGAATCGGGTATTTATGATCAAGTAACAAAGCAGCTTATGAATGATTCACGTATATGGATCAAGGAAATGGGTTCAAAAATACCTGTATCTGCAACTGCAGGTCAATTCAGCGGTGCGCCTTTCTCGGATTTCCTTACCTGGCATCCGTATGAGGCAAATTATCCTAAAACCTTTAATTCTGTAGGAAGGACCTTTACAGCAGATGCTTCTGTGCTTGCCGATGAATGTATGCAGAGAAACAATCAGTCGGTTCCGGGTATCGTGGAGAATTACGGCAACAAGGGAATAGGTTTTGTAATGTGGGAATTGGGTATAGGCAGGGATAACTGCAGATTCCCGTGGGGTTCTGACGTAAATCCGCTTACATATGAACCGGAAAAGCCCTTCCATGGAGTTGTATATCCCGACGGACATCCCTGGTCGGTAGAGGATGTTAAGGCACTGAAAGGGGCTGCTTTTGATACTCTCCCTCTATTCAGGGTTCAATATTTCAAAGACAGCAGCTTTACAGATATAGTTAAAACATCAATTACACCCAGAATTGATTTTGATCTGGGCGATGAAAAAGGAACAGGTTCACCTGATGCATCAGCAGGTATTGACAAGGATAATTTCTCCATCCGTTGGGCAGGTTCCATAAGGCCGGCCACATCAGGCAGCTATACCTTCTATGCAGACAGCGACAATATAGCAGGCATATGGGTCGGTAATACAAAAGTTGTTGATAAGACCAGCAATATCCGTGAAGAAGTAAGCGGAATTATAAATTTAACAGCCGGCCAGCAGTATCCGGTGAAGATAGAATATGTCCATGTTGCAGGCAGTGCCAGCTTGCACGTTAAGTGGTCGGGTCCAAGCCTCGTAAAAACAGTACTGCTGCCTGTATTAAGTACAAGTCCGGTAACAGCTGTTTCATTGAATAGTGACACCCTTGTACTTGGTGTGGGAGACAGCAGGAAACTGTTTGCAAGTTTAGAGCCTTTGGATGCGGCAAATCAGAAGGTTACATGGTCCACAGACAATCCTGCATTTGTAAAGGTTGATCAGGACGGAACAGTAAAGGCTTTAGCAGAAGGTTCAGCAGTCATAACTGTAACAACTGAAGACGGAAACTATACAGATACCTGTACTGTTACTGTCACCAGGAGCTCAAAATTCGGTAATCCAATTGTACCGGTGAGCAGCGGAGCAGGTTCGGCTGACCCCAGCGTAGTATTTAAAGACGGTTACTACTACTACTGCAAGTCTGAAAATGATGGAGCCTTACTGGTAGCAAAAGCAAGGAGACTACAGGATGTTGGAACGGCACCAAGAGTGACAGTTTATACTCCTCCGGCCGGAACCATGTATTCCAAGGAATTATGGGCACCTGAACTGCAGTATCTGAATGGAAAATGGTACATATATTTTGCTGCGGATAACGGCAGCAATGCCAACCATCGTATGTATGTACTGGAAGGAAACTCGCAGGATCCACAGGGCAGTTACACTTTTAAGGGTAAAATAAGTGATCCCACAGACAAATGGGCAATTGACGGAGCTGTGCTTGAAAATGACGGCAGGATGTATTTCGTATGGTCGGGCTGGGAAGGAAATGTGGATGGAAGACAGGATCTGTATATTGCACCTATGAGCAATCCTTGGACTATCAGCGGTGACAGGGTGCGTATTTCATTACCTGAAAAGGATTGGGAAAAGAAGGCAGGGCCGGCATATATAAATGAAGGCCCCGAAATACTGAAGAAGGATGGAAAAATATTTATAGTATATTCTGCCAGCGGAAGTTGGTCCGATGACTATTGTCTGGGTATGCTTACCAATACAGACGGAGATGTTTTAAATCCTGCAGCCTGGACAAAAACAGGACCTGTCTTCAGCAAAGCTGCCGGAGCGTACGGAACGGGACATAACAGCTTTACCGTTTCCCCGGATGGAACCGAGGACTGGCTTGTGTACCACGCCGATAAAAATTCAGGCGGAAGCTGGGCCAACAGAAGCGTAAGGGCACAAAAGTTTACCTGGAATGCAGACGGCACTCCAAACTTTGGAATTCCGGCAGGATACGGTGAGCTAATAGAACAGCCTTCAGGCACTCCCGAAGTCAACAGGTATTCATATGAAGCCGAAGATGCTGTGATTGGCGGAAATGCTAAAATTGTAGACTCAGGCAATGCTTACGGCGGAAAGGTAGTAGGGAATCTCAACACTGTTGACAGCGACTATGTATTGTTCAATGTGAATGCCACTAAAGCAGGAACCTATACCATGACTGTAATGGCCGACAACGGAAGCGCTGAAGGAATTGCAGAACAGAAGGCAACTGTAAATGACGGAGTATCTCAGACAGTTACTTATAAGAACTTTGGCTGGGGCAATTTCAATCCTGCTTCCTTGACTGTTACACTCAAAGAAGGATTGAATACAATCAAGCTGGCTAAAAAGACCGCTTTTGCCCAGATTGACCGCATAGTGCTTGAGGAGCTTGAAGACAACGGAGTGGCTGTACCTGTTGAAGCCTTAAGCCTCAACAAACAGAATATAACTGTAACAAAAGGACAGAATGCCACTATTACAGCATCCATAAGACCTATAGCCGGTACAAACAAGGCAGTAACTATTTCAACTACAGATAATCAAATTACTGCTGCAGTTAAAACCGGAGAAGACCTAGCATCCGGAACGGTAACCATCACAATAGACGGTATTGCTCCAGGAAGCGCAATAATAAAAATAGCAAGTGCTGAAAATCCTGAAATTTATGCCGAGTGTGAAGTAACAGTCCGTGATTTGCCTGCCGACCCTGATTTGTCAGGATATACGGTGGATAATTTTGACGGAGCAACTCTGGATACAAACACCTGGTCAATATGGAATGAAACTTCGGAAGACTGGAGTATCGGTCAGGGTGCAGTAACAATTCATACACAGCCTACAGATGTTTATCAGGATAATAACAGTCAAAACAATGTTTTCCTGAGAGCAATACCTGCAAGCGGAGATTTTGAGGTTGTTACAAAACTTACGGCGCCCATTGCTATAAATCACCAGCAGGCAGGCTTATTCGTATGGAAGGATGCCGATAATTTTGTAAAACTGGCACATGTGTGGGTTAATGGCAGAACGCTGGAAACCGCTTATGAAGTTTCAAGGACATATAAAAAGCCCGGCAATTTTGCAACACACCCCGGAGGAGATACTGTAACACTGAAAATCAAAAAGCTGGGTAATGTGTATACAACATATTATTGGGACGGATACAGCTGGATACAGGCTTCAGATCCTGTAACGGCCACTCTCGGCACGCCTATAAAGGTCGGATTCTTCGCAAACAATATTGTTGCTACAGGCGACAGGATAAATGCCGTATTTGAGTACTTTGCCATTAAAGAAATCAGCGGCGGAGTGGATTTGGACAGGAAAGCTCTTACTATCGGTAAAGGTACGAGTTCAAAGCTTACAAACAATGGATTAAGCGGTGCAAATGTCACTTGGAGCTCGGGAGATAACAGTATTGCAACAGTGGATCAAAATGGTCTGGTAACTGCTGTCTCTTCAGGCCGGGTAATTATTACCGCCCAGTCAAAAGAAGGGGACTTCAAGGATAGGTGTGTTGTAACTGTGCCTGAAACTGAAACGCAGCCTGAGGTGTTGTTCCAGGATGACTTTAGTAGCAGCAATTCCCTTTGGTCCACCTATGGAGGCACCTGGCAGGTGGTTAACTGTGAATACACTGTTAACAACGGGGCAGGGTATAAAGCGGTTCTCAATAAGAACTTTACAGACTATGTACTTGAGGCTGATGTACAAATAACCAGCGGCACTGAAGCCGGTCTCGTATTCAGAGTTTCAAATCCGTCAACAGGTGCAGATGCCTTCAGCGGATATTACCTTGGCATTAATGCAGCTCAAAAATCAGCTGTGCTAGGGAAGATGGAAAACGGCAGCTGGACAGAGATAGCAAATAAGAAGCTGGACATAAAAGTCGGAGAATGGACTCATATGAAGGTAGTGGTGGATCAAGCCCATATTCAGGCCTTCATTAATGACAACCCGTTAAATGTAAATGCATATCCGAAATTTGACCTGGTGGAAAACACACATATAGCCACAGGAAAGATTGGCTTGCGTACATTTAATGCAACTGCAAAGTTTGATAATGTAAAAGTATCTTCCTACAAAGCTGCTGACCTGGGTAAGGCATATACCAATTCAGTACTGCCTGATACTGCAGATCCATATGTTCTGCAATATAACGGCACCTACTATCTGTATGGAACAAATACTGATACCGGTGATACAAACAAGTCCCAGGGAATCAAGGTGTACACCTCAACAGATCTTGTCAACTGGACTGACAAGGGCCTAGCCTTGAAAAATGAAGATTCATGGGGTAATAAATGGTTCTGGGCTCCCGAAGTTGTTGAACGCAATGGAACCTTCTATATGTATTATGCAGTTGAAGAAAGGCTTGCGGTAGCTACAAGCAAATCACCGCTGGGACCTTTTGTACAGGAGGTTCAGGAACCCATAAAGCCTGATACCGTAAAGATCGATGCCCATGTATTTAAAGATGACGACGGTAAGCAGTACCTTTATTTTGTAAGGTTCAATAATGCAAATGAAATATGGGTTGCAGAGTTGAACGACGATATGAAAACTATTAAGGAAGAAACCATGACTTTCTGCTTCAGGCCGACACAGGCATGGGAACAAAGCCAGAAACAGCCGGTTGCAAACATTAATGAAGGTCCCTTTGTAATCAAACACAATGGGTTGTACTACCTGACTTATTCAGGAAACCATTTTGAAAGCCCTGATTATGGTGTTGGATACGCTACATCCACCTCACCGATGGGACCTTGGACAAAGTATGAATACAACCCGATTATGAAGTCCAACCTTGTTGTACCCGGTGCAGGACATCACTCTCTGGTATATTCACCGGACGGTACCGAGCTGTTTATGGTCTACCATACACACTATAACACCGGCAGCACTGAGCCAAGAAAGCTGTCAATCGACAGGGTGCATTTCGTACCACAGGGCAATGGACTGCCTGATGCCATGGAAGTATGGGGTCCGACCATAACTCCTCAGCCCATGCCTTCAAACGGCAATGTGGTTGC
>JAQSXC010000162.1 GCA_029266335.1 Eubacterium sp.
GCGTTACTCACATAGCTTATTATAGCATAGACAAAAGGTAATTTCGAGGACTTTTTTCGTTTTTGGAAAATTTGGAATTAACATGAAGAATCGAGAATAGCAAAGGAGGTGTTTTTCAACACCTCCCTAATCTACTGTATGTGCAGATATGTCATATCTGATTAATTTTGAACTTTATGCTTCTCTGCTCTTCATCATCGGGAAATCATACCGATTGATTTATATGTCTCTGTAACTCTTTACGCCTCTATTTATGGATGTTCTGCATTTACCACTATTTTATAACTCTTTAAAAGTTTTTATAATTGGTCGTAAATCGGTCGTATAATGGTCGTATGTATATAGAAATAATTGCTACTCACTGTAAATTTGAAAATTAAAAAGCCTAGTATGATATTCATACTCCATGACATTTTTTATATTTTTTCCCAGATCCACATGGGCACCTGTCATTAGAATAGATTTTACCATGTACTTTCATTAAATAGTCATTTTCTGATTTGATTTTATACTCTATCATTTTATGATCAGTAAATTTTTTTAAATATTTTTCTACAAAAATCTTAGGTTTGTAGTTATTATTTATCATATCTGAAATATACATTTTTGTTCCTATCCCAGTTGAAATATAACCCCCTACAATAGGTATAAATCCAATAACGGATGGTATCGCAAATTTTAACGTTTTTACATAATTTTTCTCACGAGATACCTTTAAAACATCTCCAAAGGAATTTGCTTGATTATACATTTCAACCATGTCTCTTGTTTCAAAACTTCTTGATGCATTTTCTAACCATTTTCTAAAATCTATTGACCTTTTACTTTTTCTTATTTCAAATATATCATTAAAACTTAATATATTCTTTGTTACCAAAGATGGAATATCTAATATCCCCGAATTCTCAATAATTTTAGTATATCCCTCAAGGATATTGTTATTAGGGGACTTAATATATGCACCAATTTTTGCATCTAATAATGTCTGTATTTCATCTGGCAAGGATACATCTATTATTTTCAACTTATTCCCAATAGACAAGTATAAATTCAAGTACGCTAAACGATTATACAAAAATTGATTATAGTCTCTATCCCGATTAATTATTTTACCATCATTAATTAATCCCAATTTTCTCGTAATAGCTTCATTTCCGATATCATTAATGGTCTCTTCATTTAGTTCCTTAATCCAGGTGTCATCAACATCAATATTGTTTAGACTCGTTAGATTATTAAGTATACTTTTTAAATTTGTATCGCTAAATTTGCAATTATATATTCTTTGATAATCTTCAAGATACTGTTCGCAATCAAAGGACTTATTTAAATGAAAACTCAATGTAATTGGATCTTCGTCTGCAAAACTTGACATACCAGCTTTTATTCCATAATTATTGTAGATTTCTATAGCCTCATCATTTATCAATGCTTTTAATAAATCATTTTCTAAATTTCTAGCCAAAAACAAATAATCATCTACCGTTATCACCGCTTTATCGTAGCAAAGCAATTTTTCAAGAAATGATGCACATATTTCTATTTCATCACTGACGGTAGTAGGATATATTCCTGACCAAAAACATGTAGATTTAAATGTATTATCTCCTAAATCAGCTCTTAAGTAGAATTTATGGTTTATTGAATTATGATCAATAAAAGGCATTAATACAGTGCTCATATTCTCCTCCAAATAGACCTTTACTGTTTTTCCATACTATCATCTTCACTCACATCCATATCAAAGAACATTGTCTTTTCAAATTCGCGCTCCTAAATTACCTGTAATCCTGATACCTTTTTGATCCTTCTTTTGAGCATTGAAATAAGCTTCAAAGTCAATTAACTCTGCTTTCTTTAAGTCCTTTGTTGCTTCAGCATAAATGTCCATGGTCGTTTCTGCATCTGCATTACCTAAAATATCCTGCACACATTCTGGTCGTAAACGTATGTCTAAGTGAATGATTGCTAAATCTAGGAAGAGTTAATGCATCTTTTTCACCTTTATCAAGCACCTCATAATTACAATCACAAATAATCCTTCTAAGTGCTTTATTAAGTGTTCCTTGTTGCTGAACACCACCAAAACGATTGATAAAGATAAAATCTGTATATCCATCAACTACTACATTACAAGCTAATCCGCATTCTTTCTGGTATTCCTTTTCCATCAAAAACGCTTCTTTTACTTTTGGTAACATAGGGATTGTTCTTTCTCCTGCTTTAGTCTTAGGTGTATTAACTGCAAATCCACATCTTTCAGTACCACCTTTATCGAAATAAACAAGAGTATGATTGACACTGATTACTTCCTCATCCAAGTCTATATCACAATAGCGCAATCCTGCGATTTCGCCCACACGTATCCCAGTCCATAAAAGAACTGTAAAGATAGGATACCATCTATGATACTGACCTTGTTCACTTAGAAAGTTTTCAAATAAATCCTGCTCTGGAACTGTTAAAGATCTTCTTTTGTCCGAATCATTATTATGTGCTTTTTTCAATTCCTTTAGTGCATTATCTGATGGATTGTAACGAAGGTAATCATCTTCAACGCCTAACTCTAATACTTGATGAAGAACTGTAGTATATTGTCTATAGATGCGGTCTTTAAATGCTGTGTGTCAGAAAGATGATTATAAAAAGCTCTAACATCTGACCTCTTTAATTCAACAACTTTCATCTCTCCAAAATCAGGTTCAACAAACTGGGTGTACATATACTTGTAATTTTGCAAAGTGTTATGCTTCAAACCCCTTTTCAACTGTACCCATCGATAATATAAATCATTGATTGTAATATCGTTCTTGTCTGCCCTAATACCATCTAAGGCATCCCTTAATACATCAATTTCTATTTCTCGTAATTCATCAAGTGTCTTAGCATAAATATAATGACGTTTTCCTTTTTTATCTCTCCACTTGTATTCAAACGTTCCGTTTGCTCTCTGGTACTCACCTTCCTTTAAAACTCTATTCTTATTATCTTTACGTCTCTCTATTGCCATTATAATTCTCCTTTCATAACGAAAAGAGAACACGCTCAAACATATTATAGCTCGAACGTATTCTCATTGTCCATCACCATAAAAACATCCCTGAAAAATTAAATTGAGTATGTCTTTTCAAGATATTCATCTAAAAGCTTCCGCTTGAGAAGACGCTTATTTCCGCTCCATATTACAAAATGGCAGTTTTTATCATTAGTAAGTTCTCTAAGCTTATTTATACCAATACCATAATATGCAGAATCTTCCTCTAAGGTTAGATTCGATTTTTCCCATATAGGTATTTCTTTCTTAATCTAAAATACCCCCTTTCATCAATCAAATGGTATTTGTTCTCCAGTAAGTTCCATAAAACCGTTATTCCTGTCAAAATAATTTATAACAGATTGATACTCCGTTTTTCTTCCAGATACATTGTATACAATCACCTTGTGAATCCTACGCAAAAGAGCTTTCCATGATTCTTCATCATCTTTTTGAATCTCTGAGTATTGTTTATCCAAAGACCAGTTCGAGATAATGTATACTTTTTTAAAGCAGGCAAATTTATTAGCATATCGGCTTGGCAACTCGATCGGGTATATGTCGCAGTATATCAACATTTCTTTCAATTTTAGCGATGAACGGAACTCATCGAAGCAAATAACAGGCTGACAATTATAACCATCGAACGGATGTAAATAATCTGTAACCCTGTAAACATTTGCATAACCATTACTTTCTAATACTCCACGTGTTTTTCCTGTGCCAGTAGCACCGCTAATATATATTACTTCCAAATCAAGTCTCACGGTCTCTTTATAGCGTTCTGTTAGTATGGTTATACGTATTTTATCGAGCTTATCTATCTGCAAAATGTAATCTTGATTTGTCGCAAGTATCTCGGCATTTGTCATGTTATCAAGAACCATTTGGTACAAGTCCGACATGTCACTTCTTTTGCCCTTACTATCTGGCGGTTGTATTCCGTACTCTTCAAATGTTTCATCAATCTTCTTTTCCTGCTTAGATTCGTCTAATCCCCATTTTCCAGACTTCTTTATGTAATTTACGTTATCTGATACAGAACCCCTGCATTTCTCAATATGCGCTTCTGGAAAGTATTTTTTTATCATGCTGAACCGAACTCGAAATGCAAAGACTACATATACATGCGTATGGAACTGAGAGCCCTGCTCATCCGCCATGCAAAAGTATGTTATTGTTTTAAAATTGCTTCTAATAATTTCAATAATTCGCTCATGAGTAAATCCTTTATCTATAGGTGCATTTATCGTTAATTGATACACGTAAGATTGCGTATCTATTATATCACCCCCTTTGCTCATTTTGTGCACAGCCACGAACACGCTGAAAAGCCTTGATATTACTAATATTTTTTGTGTTTGTGCACTGTTGGGTAATACTAGCCAACAGTGTGGGCTTGTGGCTTCGCCACCGCCCACCACCTCGTGTTATCTTGTCAATGCTTCAATACATATTTGTTTCATCTTCTCAATATCTCGAACCATAGGGATTTTAATAAATCCCAATCGTGAACCTTGCAATAAAACAACACCTTCGCCAACTCCAAACTCTCTATCCCCTATTGTATCAATATATTCTTTGGGGATAAGCATTTCATATATACTTTTAATTGGAGCACCTACAATTAGAACAATTCCATAATTTAGGCGGCTTCCAGAAGGGAAGGCTGACGCATCTGGACGTTGGCAAGAAATAACCAGTCTAACTGCAAGAGAGCGACCTAGCATCAGTATTTCAGATACTTTCCGCATTACCTCATCTGCCTTCTTCTTATCAATACTTTGAATAGCTAAAATATTCGCCATGTATTCATCCCATATAAGTGTAACCGGATTTCTTGATTTATCTTCACCTGATTGTCTTTTATGTAATATGTCATAAACAATCTCCAAAGCTTCTATTGAACTGTTATAGGAATAGTAACGAGGACATTCCTGCAGGTACGAAAATTGATCGTCCTGCTTGAAGTCCGCGAAATATACTTTTCCCTGTGAATCACTTGCATTACATATTTTAGCGAATAAGATATTGGCCGCGTAGCTCTTACCGCTTCCAGACATTCCGCACAATATGGTTTGACTGTTGGTTTTTGTCGATATATCCGTAATAAGCGGTTGTTTCAAACCGTAACCATACCATATGTCATAATCATATCCGAGCATCAAATCAGAGTTCATCATCATACAGTTTGCCCCTTAATGTAGATTCTCTTCCAGGTGTTGTATATAATACAATTCTCTTTCCATTAGATCTGCCACCATACTTTATCTTTTCAACAAAATGAACGCTCATTGAATCAGCTATATTATCCATTTTTTCAGTCCAAGTCTTTAACGGTATGCTGGAATAAAATTCTCTCATGGTGACATCACTTCCCTTTATCCGCTTTATGTTCATGAGAATCGGACATCTATTACGCAAATCTTGATTA
This sequence comes from Eubacterium sp., assembly GCA_029266335.1. Classification (GTDB taxonomy): domain Bacteria; phylum Bacillota; class Clostridia; order Acetivibrionales; family DSM-1351; genus Ruminiclostridium. The sequence continues at coordinate 5,469 of JAQSXC010000162.1, forward strand.
TCAAACGCTTCTTCTAAATCTCCCTCATCCTTTTGAGCCGTTATATTTCCTATTGTTTCAATCAAACCAAGCAATAAAAGAAATGGAATCATAACTACAATGATGGTAATTGAATATTTGAATATAGGAAAAAAAATGTTTGGAACGGCAAATAAAGTGAATATCACATCCTTCCTTTTCCATATTGCAATCGCAAGAATTACAATTGGTACAAGCAAGATATTAAGAAGCGGTTTATAAATCATCTGCGATACACCTAACGAAGCCGCAGCCTTTGTTTAATCCTGTTTCTTCTCTGTACTAAATACTGATTATTATCCATAATCTATAATCTCCCTTTTTCAATTCACAAGGGGCATTTTCAACACCCCTTGATGTTAGAGATGTTATTTATATAATTAAACCTTATAAATTATCTCGATTTTTCCCTTGTGGTTGAAATTAAGTTCAATTGTATCATTGAGCTTTGCATCCTTAGGCAAAGAAATACCATCCTTAAGGAAAAACTTCTCTGTACGTAGTCCTTCAACATTCTCCTCCTTAAAAGCCACGAAGATATTTGTTCCGCGTATTGTTTCACCATTGTTATTTGTGAAATTCACTTCCATAACTCCTACTAATGAAGCCTTCATAGTTTTGTTTTCCTTTCTTATCAGTATCGATATCAATACTGAACTTATTCGGATGCGCCTTCCGTGACTATAAGATACCATAATAGTATTGAGAATGTAAAAGTAATCTTTTAGTAGCATTATTACTACCCATATTATTGTTTTTATTCCTTATGAAACTTTTTATCCTTGAAATTACTTCCGTATAATAGTAATATGAATACATACAATCGTGTTTAGAAATGGAGGTATTATGGATTATCAAAAAAAATTAGAGTCAGTAGGGCAACGAATAAAAATGCTTCGTGAAAAAAAAGGAGAATCTCAAGCCGAACTTGGTAACGCCATTGGGCTTTCCCAGAACTCCATATCAAAAATTGAAAAAGGTGACACGAACTTGACATTAGAAAATCAATTACGTATTGCTGAACACTTTAATGTCACGCATGACTTTTTATGTACTGGCATCGAAAGTGACACTATCCTAGATACATTATCTAAATACATCCGACTAAAATATAAGAATTTGTCAGATGGGATAGAATCATATAATTATCCAATGATAGAAATTAACAATGTATTATTTGATTATCTAATTAATTCTTCTCGTGTAATGAACGAACGAGGATTGCCAGACGAAGCTCGTAGTATTTGGCTCAAAAAGATTAATCAAGACTTTTATTCGCGAAACAAAAAAAATACCTTTCAAGATTATGAAGCAATTATTCCTGTCCCAGAAAATCTTATTTATCCTGACGGAAATAAGACGGAGTGGAAACAAACAGATTTATTAAGAGAGCTTAATAAACAGTTATTAGAAAGTTCAATTTCAAAGAATTAAAACACAAAAGGAGAAAATCAAAATGTCAGAACAAACTATTCAAGATGGATTATACTCTACCCCAGTAGAGCTTGATAAATACACATGTCGTAGTCTCGGTGCTACTACCATTAAAGACCTTGTTAAAAACAAAGAAATAACCGGATTAACATCAAAAGAATGTAATGATATTAAGGCAAATAAACCAGATGTTCTTATCCTCAACATGAATAGAGAGATAGTAGTTTTCATAGAAATGAAACAACCTTCTGAATTTAAGTCTGACGAATTAAAAAGGATAGCAAAATATCAAGAACTCTTAGTAGCCAAACAAACAAAAGCGAAAATATATGTAATCTCCGATGGAGATACATTTGTCTGGTTTAACCCTTTAACAGAGGAACATATTCTTGATGAAGATGGCAAACCAGTTCTTAAAAAAATTAATCCAAAAGACTTAACTCAAGAACAAAACAAAGAGCTCGCAGAGTTTATTGATGATGTTTGCTACTGTATTGATGGCTCTAATAATCAGCTTATTCCTAAGGATTATATTGATCCTACACCGCTTGCGAAGAAAACTGCACGCATTCTTCAAAACATGTCCTTATCATCTGCTAAAAATTCTCTATACACCTTTGTTGAGATGTTTACTTTTAAGTTTTTGTCAGATATTGGTGTTTTAAAAGGAATATATCGTTTTGACAGTGTATATGATATTTATTCAACTCAAAACGACAAGGATGCATTTAAGCAATATCTTTCTACTGTTCGTGAACAGCTTCTTTCTTTATTTCCTATTGCTGATGACAATACATCAATTATTAACGGAAGACTATTTCATACACAAGTTGATGAAATGGGAAACCCCATCATTATTGATAGTGCTGCTAATTGCTTCGGAAGATTATTAGACTGCTTTAAAGAGTATGAAAATGAACATGGGAAGTTTCTTTACATTAACAAAGACTTTAAATCTAAACTTTTTGAAACATTTATGAAAAACAGTTCCGACAAAGATGGTATGGGGCAGTTTTTCACTCCTCTAAAGGTTGTCCAAGAAATGGTTAGAATGGTAGATGTACGAGAAGGCATGAGCATTTGCGACCCTGCTTGTGGCGTAGCAAAGTTTTTGTTAGAAGCATCTTCAAAAGTATCAAATCCATTCTACTTTGAAAATGGCGTATTCAAACATTCTATTAAACTGTATGGAATGGAAAAAAGAATGGAAGATAATAATGACGACCTTACTACTATACTTGCAAAGGCAAACTTACTCATTTATTATTCCGATTTATTTAAAAATAATAGCGATTCAACCGCAAAAATACAAAAGTTATCAAAAGAACTATTAAATACAGTAATAAAATCAAGTCATTCAACTTTAGGAACCTTGGAAAAATTAGACGCAGAGAAATATGACCTTATTCTTGCCAATCCTCCGTATTATCAGAGCGCAGTAATTACAGAAGCAAGTAAAACTATTACTCTTGCTAACTCATCCACTAAAGCATATACAACCGGCGGATTAGGAATTGAAACTCTATTCATTGAATGGATTATTAAATCATTAAAAAAAGGAGGCGAGGCAAATATTATACTTCCAGACGGCATATTTACTAATATAGGAAATGATGATTTAAAAGATTTTATTGGAAAAACTTGCTTTATTGAAAGTATAATTTCGCTTCCAGTTGGAACTTTTTTCAACACACCGAAAAAAACATTTATATTGACCGTACGCAAAAGGACAAAAGCTGAAATTGGCACTGAGCAGGTGCTCCCTGTATTTGCTTATCTTTGTAGCACTATAGGAGAAACAATGGATGCATACAGATTTGACATTGATGAAAATGATTTAAATGATGCTGTAACGCTTTACTCTCTGTATAAAAATAATAAAGAGCACAAAATAGTCAAGGATGCTGTAACTGACAATCCTAGAGCAAAATTATTAGAAATTAGCAAATTTAAGAAAGAAGAGAGTTGGGATATTAATTTATTTTGGTCTGACAAAGAGAAGGAAGAACTTGGAATAAAGAAAAAAGATAATGTCATGTCTATAGATGAATTTAATAATTACATTTCAGAGCTTGTAGACGATATAAAAGACTATCAGGAGGCTTTAAAATGTCTAACATCAAATATATAAATTTCAATGATAGTTTTAAATTAGTCAGAGGGAAAATAATCTCAAAGGAATACGTTGATACTCATAAGGGAACTTATCCTGTATATTCAACCCAATTAGATGCACCATTTGGATATATTGATTCCTATATGTATGATGGCGATTATTTAATATGGAACACTGATGGTTTAGGCGGATTTATAAGACATGTTTCAGGAAAATTCTCGATAACAAACATTGTGGGCATTCTTATACCTTTAAACGATGAAATTCTAACTGTAGATAACGAATTCCTTCGATGGTATTTGCAACCTCTATTTAGAAGATGTAGAAAAGGACGTGAAGCGGAACTAGGAAAAAATGAATATACAAAAGTGAATAGTACAATGATTGAACGACTAAATATTCAAATCCCTATTCCGATAAATGAGAATGATGACTTTGACCTAGAACAGCAAAACAAAATAACCAATATATATAAACAAATCGACTTCAAAAAAATTAAACTTTTGGAAAAGAAAAAACAGCTTGAAGAAACAGTTGTTTTACTTTTAAGCTATAATGACTGCCAATTTAAACATGTAAAAGTAACAAAATTATTTTCTCCCCATAACGGAAATAGTATCTATACAAAAGAATATTGTAAAAGTCATAAAGGCACAATTCCCCTGTACTCTGGAAATACTGAAAGTACATTTGATATGATTGATATATATGATTATGATGGTGAATATCTTACTTGGGCTAAAGATGGACTGGCAGGATATATGATGCTACATCATGGCAAATTTTCATTGACCGGTCATAGAGGCATTCTTCTTCCAACAGCTAACTGTCAAAACATTAATTTGTCGTATATGAAATTTGTTCTCGAGCCAATCTTTAGAGCAAATAAAAAAGGGCGTGAAGGAGACCTTGGAAAAAACGAATATACAACTCTTAATTCAGATATGATAAAGAAAATGAAAGATACTATTCCTATTCCAGTTAAAGAAGACGGAAGTTTCGACCTTGATAAGCAAAACGAACTTGCATTAAAATATGAACAAATCGAAAAAATTAAAAAGTGGCTATCTGAAAGAATAGCCGAATTAACTGAAATTATAGTCTCCTAAGGAAAAAACACCTTTCGTATTGAAAGGTGTTTTTGAACGTGTTCTCTTATTTTTGGTAGTAAATTGGTCGTAAATCTCGACCAAATAGCTCACAATCCCTTGTAAACACAACCTTTATTTATCCAATGTCTTCATCGTCGGGAACAATAATACATCCCTGATTGAATAAGAATCAGTCAACAACATAACAAAACGATCAATTCCGATACCTATACCACCTGTCGGAG
>JAQSXC010000163.1 GCA_029266335.1 Eubacterium sp.
TAGACCAAATAGAGCCCAAATCAAATTAAAGACTTATTAAACAGCATACCCCATTGTACGCCAAATATTAACTTTTTTAATGAATTATACTATTTTGATTAAAGAATTGCAAGCATAAAAATATAAACTTTCACATAATTTATCATAAAATGACTAAAAAAATGTCTTGTAAAGCATGACGATGCTGACTTACAACCATAAAATATTTTATTTTCGGGAAGGTAACATAAAATATGTAAATTCGAAGGAATTGCAAGTAAGTTTTTTATTACAGTCATTATTCGTACTGGAATTTTACAATTGATTTTGCCACTTTTCTTTGTTGTCGTCCTTGACTTGCGTCAGCAAGGCTTTGTGCCTTGCAAGCGGCTTCAACGAAGCCGCAGGGCAAATTCACCACTCAAAAACGAATTGTACATTGTTAATAGAGGGTATTGAACTGAGATAGAACATATTGGTAATAATTATTGTTATAAATTCCGTACAAGGTTATAATAGTAGTACTTATTATTGAGGCAATTACTGCAAGAGAATTAAAAAAGCTGGGGTATTTGGAGCAGAAGGTAGAGAATGGCAAGGTTACTTTTGCGGGGGATGAAGCTGCAATTTGCAGAACAAATCTGTGGCTTAGAACTGCGGATAGAGTGCTGCTGAAAATGGGTGAATTTAAAGCGTTGAGTTTTGAGGAGCTTTTCGAGCAAACCAAGGCTTTGCCCTGGGATGAGATTATTCCGGCAGATGCGGAGTTTCCTGTAGAAGGTAAATCAATTGATTCAAAGTTGTTCAGTGTACCTGACTGTCAGGCTATAGTGAAAAAGGCTGTTGTCGAAAAGCTGAAGCAGAAGTATAAATGTGAATGGTTTGAGGAAACAGGTCCAAGATATCGAATTGAAGTGGCTTTGCTAAAGGATATAGTTACATTAACCATAGACACAAGTGGTGCCGGTCTTCATAAGAGAGGCTACAGGAAGCTTGTTGGAGGAGCTCCTCTCAAAGAAACAATGGCATGCGCAATGATACTCATAAGTCATTGGAATAAGGACCGGGTTTTGCTGGACCCCTTTTGCGGAAGTGGAACCATACCCATAGAAGCAGCACTGATAGGTAAAAATATCGCTCCGGGTCTGGGTAGGGAATTTGATGCCGAAAAGTGGAATTTGATCCCCCGGGAAACATGGGATCGATCCCGTGATGAGGCATATGATCTGATGGTTGAAGACAGGGAACTGCGGATACATGGTTCGGATATTGATGAGGAAGCCATGAGCCTGGCCCGTTACCATGCAAAAAAAGCCGGAGTGGAGGATGCAATTCACCTTCAAAGACTGCCGGTTTCAGATATAAGCTCCAGATATAAGTACGGTGTAATAATATGCAATCCTCCCTACGGTGAGAGAATGGGAGAAAAGGATTATGTTGAAAAACTGTACAGAGAAATGGGGACAATTTTTAAAAAGCTTGATTCCTGGTCTTATTATGTAATAACTTCAAACCTTGAGTTTGAAAAACTTTTTGGAAGAAGAGCAGATAAAAAGAGAAAACTTTATAATGGTAAATTACTTTGTAATTATTTTCAGTACTTCGGACCACCGCCTCCAAAAGTTCCTGAAAATAATGATTTTGTCAGATAAATTTCTACTGTGGGTTCTTATTAATTTTATTAATAAATGTTGGATAAAAAAGGGAAAAAAATTGACGAGGTTATGCTATTTATAATAACATAGTTATGTAGTGTAAGTAGCATGGGAGAAATGTTTGCAAGTAAAATAGGACACTAAAGAAAATTTGGTAAAATGGTAGGTGAATATAATGATTTTAAAGGTTTTACCGTCAGAAGTCTCCGGAAAAGTGTATATACCAGGATCTAAATCCCATACGATACGATCCATGTTTTTTTCAGGTTTGGCTGACGGGAAAAGTGTGATAAAAAATCCGCTGATGTCAAGTGATTCCGTATCAGCCGTTAACTTATGCAAGGCATTTGGAGCGGCATATGAGCTGGAAGGAAATTGTTATACGGTAAATGGTATAGGAGGAAACCCCCAGGTGCCTGAAAATGTCATTGATGTTGGAAATTCGGGAACGAGTTTGAGGCTTGGGCTTATGACGGCTGCTCTGGTTTCAGGCTATACGGTTTTCACCGGGGATTATCAGATAAGAAGAAGACAGATCGGACCTCTGGTAAAAGCTATCAATAACCTTGGAGGAGAGGCTTATACCACACGGGGAAATGAATCCGCACCTGTAGTAGTTAAAGGGCGGGCAAAAGGTGGATTTACTACATTAGACGCTGTTACATCACAATACTTATCATCAATTCTGCTTAACGCTCCTCTTCTGGAAAACGATACACATATAGAAGTAACCAGACTAAATGAAGTTCCATATGTTGAAATCACACTTTGGTGGTTGGATAAATTTGGAATAAAATACAAGCATAATAATATGAAAGAATTTTTCATACCCGGAGGGCAAAAATATTCTCAATTTGAATGTACTATTCCGGGAGATTTTTCTTCGGCTACCTTCTTTATGGTATTGGCGGCTATATCCGGTCAGGAATTTGAATTGACAAATCTGGATATAACCGATCCTCAGGGAGATAAGCTGGTCCTCTCAATACTTGAAGATATGGGAGCAAAGGTAACTTATAACTCGGACAGCATCATTGTCAAGGGTCAAAAGTTGACCGGAAGAACAATTGATATGAATTCCATTCCGGATGCCCTGCCTGCAATGGCTGTTGCCGGGTGCTTTGCCCAGGGGGAGACAAGACTGGTTAATGTTCCTCAGGCCAGGCTGAAAGAGACCGACAGAATAAATGTTATGTGCAGGGAACTCACAAAAATGGGGGCTGATATCGAAGAATTGCCCGATGGACTCATTATAAGGGAAAGCAGTCTCAAAGGCTGCAGGGTAAGCGGCCATGATGATCATAGAGTTGTAATGTCTCTGGCAATAGCAGGCCTGAATGCAAAAGGAGAAACAGAAATAGATACTGCCGAAGCCATGAATATCACTTTCCCGAATTTTGTAGAATGTTTGACGAACTGCGGCGGAACCCTTTCGGTATGTGAGGACTGAATATAAGAGGCCTGATTTTCTGAGTACTGATTTTAAATGATAATAATTATATAAACATATATGGAGGCATTAGATGGTTGGAAATACTTTTGGGAGAATATTTCGTGTTACAACGAGCGGAGAATCCTATTCGGGCGCTTTCCGAAAAAGTGAAAACGTGCCGCCGGAACTGTGGGGCGGACTGGTGGTTATTGTCGATGGTGTTCCGGCAGGAGTAAAAATTACTTCGCAAATTATTCAGGAGGAATTGGATAAAAGAAGGCCGGGACAGTCAAAGCTTCATACACCGAGATCAGAAGCAGACAAGGTTTATATATTTTCCGGTGTAATGCAGGATGATACCACTACCGGTGCTCCTGTATCCATGCTGATACCCAGCAGTGACATAGGTGACAGGCATATTGAGCAGCACAGAAACAATAAGGATATGCTGAGACCAGGACAGGCCGCATACACTTATTACAAAAAGTACGGTGAACATTCGGATTATCTTGGCGCAGGCAGGGCTTCTGCCCGGGAAACTGCTGCAAGAGTTGCCGGAGGAGCTGTTGCCAAGCAGATACTTGACAGAATGGGTATAGATGTAATAGCCTATACTGTTGAATCCCATGGAATTAAAGCTGGCCCTTTCACTTATGAACAGGTCAGGCAGAACTACAGAACAAATGAAATCAACTGTCCGGATTCTGAAATTGCTAAAGTTATGACTGAGGATTTGTTACAGGTAATAAAAGAGGGAGATTCCTGTGGAGGCATAATAGAGATAATTGCAAAGGGTGTACCTGCCGGATTGGGAGAGCCTGTATTTGACAAATTAAGTGCTACAATAGCTCATGGCCTTATGTCAATCGGAGGTGTTAAGGGAATTGAAATTGGAGAGGGTTTTGGAGTTTCATCTAAAAAAGGTTCGGAAATGAATGATACTCCCTATTTTGATAAGGAAAGCGGAAGAATAAGGTTTAAGACAAACAGAGCCGGAGGAATGCTTGGCGGCATTTCAAACGGTGAAGAGATCCGTATACGTGTTGCAGTAAAACCTACGCCGACCATTATGCAGGATCAGCTTACTGTTGATGTTCAAACACTTGAGCCTGTGGTTCATAAGTTTGCGTCAAGAAGTGATCCGTCGCTGGTGCCAAGAGTTTATGCAATCTGTGAAGCCATGGTGAGAATAGCTCTGGTAGACAGCATAATAATGTCCACCGGCATGAGAAGTATTACAGAGATGGATACCAGGTGGGACGACCTATGATGAGAGATTGTAACCCTGATAATACCTCCTGTAATAATGCTTTCAACAATATTATTCTGATTGGCATGCCTGGAACCGGTAAATCAACAGTAGGAAAGCTGTTAGGGGAGCACCTGGGATTTGATTTTATTGATACAGATCAACTAATAACCGATAGTGTTGGAAAAACTCCAAGGCAATTGGTGGAAGAAAGCGGGCGGGATTGTTTTCTAAGGGTTCAGGATGAGGTTGTACTGAATATCGGCTGTAATCACTGTGTAATAGCTACAGGCGGCGGTCTGGTTCACAGCAATACAGCAATGAAGCATCTGAAAACCATGGGTAAAGTTATATTCCTGAACACGAGTTACGAGGTTATTGAGGAAAGAATGGACAAAACAAGAAATTTGGTTAGGTCGGGAGGGTCGCTGCAGGATCTGTATAATAAACGGATGCCATTGTATATGGAATATGCGGATACAGTTATTGATTGTGACAACACTGATCCTCATGGTATTTGTAAAGGGATAAAAGGGTATTTAGGATTATGAAGTCTGGTAGTATATTGATTTAGCCATAAATATATGTAAAGGGTTAAAGAGCATGTTTAAGATCTGCTTGTGCTTGGCATTTTAGAAAGATTTTGTGTCAGGCAAGGCAAATTTTCGCAGTAATAATTTCTTTATTGCAAGAAAATTTAACGCAGCATGGCGCAAAATCCACAAAAATCACGAGTGCAATGAGATCTTAAACAGGCTCTAAAGAGAAAAAATGAATAAAATAAGGGTTTTGATAGTAGATGATAATATATTAACTTCGCAGGCACTATATGACAGATTAAGTGAGTGCCACGATTTTGAAATGCTTAATATGGCAAAGGATGGCCTTGAAGCAATTGAAATTATAGAGAGAGATCAGCCCCATGTAGTTTTATTGGATATCATAATGCCAAAACTGGACGGAATAGGTGTTCTGGAGCATGCTAATGCCAACAGGAGAGAAAACCGTCCGCTTTATATAATATATTCAGCGGTAAGTCATGAAAACTATGTATCGAGAGCTATGAATCTCGGGGCTGACTATTACATAATAAAGCCATTTGACGAATCAGTTCTGGCCTACAGAATTAGACAATTTTATATGGATTCCAATACTAAACCATATGCCAAAAAGAATTTAAAGATAAATTTGCCCCAGAGGCAAAAAAACAGGTATGATGATGAATTGAAGATATTGGCTACAAAGTATATGAGGGAATACGGGCTTAAAGCTCATATGACAGGTTATTGCTATATAAGGGATATAGTTACAGAATCCTTTGACAGCTATTGTCAGCACGGAACCCTCCCAAAAGGTATTTACAGAGAAATAGCATCTAAAAATAATGTATCAATTCAAAAAGTAGAGAGGGCAATAAGAAACTGCATAGAGAATGTGCTTCTTCATGACAGTATTGAAAAAAAGCCAACCAACTCTCAAGTTATATGTCAGCTTATTGAAAAAATTAGAACCAACAATTAATTGCAGAAAATACAAAAAGCCCTGAGGTATTCAGGGCTTTTATGTAGTGTACCCCGTAGGGGTGCAATGATCTTATTAAGCGTTAACGTTATCCTTCAAAACCTTACCAGCCTTAAATACTGGAGCTTTTGATGCAGGGATAGTTATTTCCTTCTTAGTCTGTGGGTTTCTACCCTTTCTAGCAGCTCTTTCTCTTACTTCGAAGGTTCCGAAACCAACTAAAGTAACTTTGTCGCCAGCCTTGAGAGTATCCTCAACTGAAGAAATAAATGCATTCAAAGCAGCTTCACTATTTTTCTTGTTCAGGCCTGATTTTGAAGCAATTGAGTTAATTAAATCTGACTTATTCATTATACAACCTCCTAAAAATGGAATTCGACAATATTTTATAATGAAAGTTGGCTAAAGTCAAGCCTTTCAAGGCAAAATAGTTATTTTGTACCAGCAAAATAGGAAATTTTTTAGCAATATCCGTACTAATTAGGTACAACATGTATCTCAACACTATCTAAATTTGCTTTTAATGATTTATAAAAATAGTTTTCACTATGATCTCCTTTAGAATCACCCATAACCAAAAGATCGATCTTATTTTCACGAGCGTATTCAACTATGGTTTCAACAATATCATCCGATCTAAGAACAGTTAGATTTGCTCCGACGGATTTTGCAATACCAAAAAGGTATTCAAGTGCTTCTCCTTCTTTTTCATTGTCAAGAAAGCTCCAGCTGTTTTTTGCTACATGAATAATATATACTGAATCTCCGACCTTGGAAAACTCCAGAGCTTTATTAATCAGTCTCTCGCAGGTTTTCTGCTGAGTGACGCAAACTAAAATATTACTTGCAGATGGGTTCAATAAATAACCTCCTTTCACTATACATTAATTATACTAAAATTTTGGTCTTTTGTCTTTGAATATTCTATAAACAATAACGAATGCTTAAATAATAACTTCCCATTTTTCAAGGCGCAATATTACGGAAATACTGAGTTTTGAAAATTATGCTTCGCAGTACTTCGTTGCAACAAAGCAATTCCCATCGTTTTTTCAGGTTGTTTTTCTACGGTAATTACAGGTATAATTATTTAGTAAATTAAATTGTTAAATGATAAATTGCGGAGGCTCCAATGAGAGAGATTGAGGTTAATACAATAATAGATGCAGTCAGAGACTTATGTATGAAAGCTAACTATTTTCTCAATAAGGATATACGTAACGCCATGGAGGATGGGATTGTTAATGAAGAATCTCCAATAGGCACTGAGATTCTTGAGAAATTACTATTGAATGCTGATCTTGCTGCTGAAAAAAAAGTTGCCATTTGCCAGGATACCGGTATGGCTGTGGTTTTTGTCACCATAGGCCAGGAGGTGCATATTACCGGCGGGGGCCTGGCAGATGCTATAAATGAAGGTGTCAGAAGAGGCTATAAGGATGGTTATTTGAGGAAATCAGTAGTTGGAGATCCTATTGAGAGGGTTAATACAGGAGACAATACACCAGCGGTTATCCATTATGATATTGTTGCTGGCGATATTTTTAAGCTTGAGCTGGCTCCAAAAGGTTTTGGAAGTGAAAACATGAGTTCATTAAAAATGCTTAAGCCTTCAGACGGAATAGAGGGTGTAAAGAAGTTCATACTGGAAACGGTAGATAAGGCCGGTCCAAATCCATGTCCGCCAATTGTTGTTGGTGTAGGTATAGGCGGTACAATGGAAAAAGCCTCACTACTGGCTAAAAGGGCCCTGCTGAGACCTATTGATAAAAGAAGCAACATTGAATATGCAAGAAATCTGGAGCTGGAGATGCTTCAAAAGATAAATGAGCTTGGCATTGGACCGGCAGGTCTGGGCGGAACAAATACAGCCCTGGCAGTCAATGTGGAAACATATCCGACTCATATTGCAGGTCTTCCGGTAGCAGTTAATATTAACTGCCATGTAACCAGACATGCTGAGATTTCACTATAAAAAATAAATGGGTATAATAATTTGCCATAAAAGCAGGTAGAAATATAAAACAGGGGGTATACCATGCTTCACAATGTAATTGCTCCATTTGACAGGGAAAGGGTAAAAGGCTTCAAAGCCGGGGATACAATTTCACTTAGCGGAATAATATATACAGCCAGAGATGCGGCACATAAAAAAATGATTGAATTGCTGAAAGAAAATAAACCTTTACCTTTCGATATAAAAAATCAGACAATTTATTACGTAGGACCTTGTCCGTCAAGAGAAGGGGAGGTTATTGGTTCGGCAGGACCAACCACCAGCTATAGGATGGATGCTTATGCACCAACCCTGATTGGACTGGGGCAGACCGGGATGATCGGTAAGGGTCTGAGAGGAGAAAATGTAATTGCAGCCATGATGGAATATGGTGCTGTATATTTCGGGGCTATTGGCGGTGCAGGAGCTTTAATGGCAGAATGCATTAAAAGCCAGGAAATTATAGCTTTTCCTGAATTGGGTGCAGAAGCGGTTAGAAAATTGGAGGTCGAGTCACTTCCATTGACAGTTATTATAGACAGTTACGGGAATAATTTATATGAAAGCGGAAAGGCAAAATACAGGAAAATCAAGTAAAATGCTTCTTTTTTCAATATTATTTTGTATATTTTTAAAATCCGTTAGTGTATAATATTCATATGCAGTGGATATGTTGCAAACAAATTTCAAGGAGGTTTTTACAATGGCTAAAGTAACAAAAGATATGATCATAGCTGATGTTTTAAATATGGATAGAGGAACAGTGCCAATCTTATTAAACAGTGGAATGCATTGTCTTGGCTGTCCTTCATCATCAGGAGAAAGTATTGAAGATGCTTGTGCAATACATGGTATTGATGCCGATAAACTTATTGATGATCTTAATAAGTATCTTGAAGGTAAATAATTTATGGTTTCACTGTTGAAATGGTCATGGACAGTACATTTCTATCGGTAATACTGCCTTGGAATTGCGGTTTTTGTTGAATAATACATCTTGCTAAGTTATAATTTAATAGGTTGATTTAGTAATTTATCAAACAATAGTACTAGATAACATTTGTATGAATTTATTAACAACGTTAAAAAAAAGTTGAAAATATTGCTTGCATTCGATAGACAGGAGGAGCACATATGGCAGTAAGAGTAGTTGTAGGAACTCAGTGGGGTGATGAAGGTAAAGGTAAGTATATTGATATGCTTGCCGAACAGTCAGATATCATAGTGAGATTTTCCGGTGGAAATAATGCAGGGCACACCATTGTTGCAAATGGAGAAAAGTACGCATTACACCTGATACCATCAGGAATACTTCATACAAGCAAGACCTGTATAATAGGAAATGGAGTTGTAATTGACCCTGCTGTACTTCTTAAGGAAATGAAAGGTTTGAACGACAGGGGCATTACTACTGATCACCTTTTAATAAGCGACAGAGCCCATTTAATAATGCCTTATCATATTGGTCTTGACGAGCTTCAGGAAAACTTCAGAGGTAATAACAGCATAGGTACAACCAAAAGGGGTATAGGACCATGTTATGCTGATAAAATCGAGCGTTCCGGCATAAGAATGTGTGATCTCATTGACAAAGAGGAATTTATTAAAAAAGTTAAAGCAAACCTTGAATTGAAAAATCTTATTATAGAGAGAGTTTACGGAGGCAAGCCCTATGATGCTGAAGTAATTATAGAAGAATACCTGGGCTATGCTGAAAAGCTTAAGAAATATGTTACCGATACTACAAGCATATTGGGAGATGCCATAGACAATAGTAAGAACATCCTGTTTGAAGGAGCTCAGGCTAATTTCCTTGATATAGATTTTGGTACTTACCCATTTGTTACTTCGTCAAACCCAATAGCAGGTGGCGTATGCACCGGCTCGGGTCTGGGTCCCGTATATATCAATGAAGTTTATGGAGTTCTCAAGGCATATACTTCAAGAGTTGGAGCCGGTCCATTCCCAACAGAGCAGAACAATGAAATCGGTGATACCATAAGAGAATTGGGCTGGGAATATGGTACCACTACAGGAAGACCAAGAAGATGTGGCTGGCTTGATACCGTAATGATAAAATATGCAGCAAAAATAAATGGTTTGACAGCACTTGCGATTAACCATGTAGACACTATAGGCAAGCTCAAGGAGATCAAGCTTTGTGTGGGCTATAAATATAACGGGCAGACAATCAGATATTTCCCTGCCAGTCTGAATGAGCTTGCCAAATGTGAACCGATATATGAGGTTTTTGAGCCATGGAATGAGGATATTTCCAGTGTTAAGAGCTTTGACAAGCTACCGGTAAATGCTCAGAAATACCTCCGGAGAATTGAAGAACTGGTTGGAGTTAAAATTGGTCTCATAGGTGTAGGAAAAGACAGAGAGCAGATTATTGTCAGATAGACTGAAGCATAAAGTTGATATTTTTGTGTATAATAAGGACTGTTGTACAACTATCATAAAAAGTATAGTTTGCAGCAGTCCTTGCTGATTATTGCCACCTTTTCTTTTGGTCTGAAAAAAAATTCTATTATTTTTATAAAATGTGTTGACAAAATACCAATTATTAAGTATTATTTATACCTGTGGTCGGAAAAAACCAACCAACAAATGACCCATTAGCTCAGTTGGCAGAGCACTTGACTTTTAATCAAGGTGTCCGCAGTTCGAATCTGCGATGGGTCACCAAAACCTGACAGTCCATAGACTGTTGGGTTTTTTTGTATTTAAAATATCTGACAGAAAGCATGACAAGAACAGTTATAATTATTCTTGAGCTTGTAAAAGATTAAGTACATATGGTATTATTTTCAAGTAAGTTCATATTTTGAAGGAGGTATTCTTATGAAAACTATGCAGATATCCAAATCACATGTAAAGACCACAAAATCCTATACGATGTTGTTCTGCACGGCCCCTGATTTCATAAGATAGCTATATTATTCCGGGTAAAACCACAATCAATATTTTATTGTGAAGTATTGATTAAAGATTTAATGTTTATAGGGATATTTAGTTACAGATTCTATTCTCTTTCAGCTATTTTATATTCAGGAAGAAATCTATTTTTTCAATAGAAACTGCTGCAGATCAATTACAATGCTGCAGTTTTTTTGTGGTCTTTGCTTCAATCCATATGAGGAGGAGCAGGGATATGAAATATCTAAAGGCACATAGTGTGCTGCCAAAGGAAGTAATCGCAATTATTCAGGAGTTCATAGATGGGGAATTAGTTTATATACCGCGAAAAGACGGAAGACAAAGATCCTGGGGTGAAAAAAGCGGTGCAAAAGATAGTTTGAAGGAAAGAAACTGTCAGATATACAAGGATTATACAAATGGTACCAAGGTTATAGATTTGACTTTAAAGTATTATTTGTCCGAGCAAAGTATCAGGAGAATAATAAGCCAACAAAAGAGACATTGCTCAAATTCGGTTTATAGCCGTTTATGAAATTGAAATGCCTTTAATACGGGGTTATAGTTTATTTATGACAATAACGTATGAAAGGAAGAAAGACAATGTCATTAAAAACTCACAGAGGTAAAACCTTATGGAAATTACCATCACACGGCAGAGGAACCTGTCCGGTATGTAAGGCTACAAGAATAAAGATTTTGTATGAAATGCATAGAGGTGATGGCGGTAAGCTTATGGTGTGTAAGCGGTGCCAGTATAAGCAAGTGTGAAATAATGGAATATAAGCTTAAAGTTATTGAGCCCTATATAGGAATAAAGTACTATATTAACGCTGTTTTAGGCAATGAAAGCCGGGATATGAGTGCATTATGGTTAAAGTATGCTATCGAGCCATTTTGGAATGATTGGGCTGCAGGACAATTCAATGAACAAAGAAGCAGAGCGGATTTGTCTGGACCCGTAACAGAGGTTGGTAAGCTCAAGAAGTCTATTGAAGAGCTGGAGAATGCTTTGACAACTGAACAGGAATATCAACAGTGGAATACTCTTCAGGAATATTTAAGCCGGGAAGACAATATGGAGTTACACCACCGGTTTTTCTTTGGAGATATTAAAACTGGAACACCAGCTTTTACCGGATATACAATTGGATTTAAAATAATGCAGAAATACTTGAGTTTTTACCCTGAAATCAGCTGGGAAGCTTTACCTGAAATGGACCCGTGGGAGCTTTTTCAAAAGAGCGGTTATTTTTTTGTATAGTTAGTCTTAGCCTAAGGTGCCAAGTGAATAACGACGGACATTCATTAGAATGCAATAAGCCCTTGTAATTACTACAGGGGTTTTAATTTTTGTCCCAATGGGAATTTCCCGATACGGGATTTATTAATGATAATTTGAATAGTGCAGCCTTAAAAGAGAAACCTAGATAGAAAACCTAAATAGGAAAACCATTTGTCTTGCCACCAATTATGAATAGAGTTGAAGTGAGGTTAATAGAGTGATATTATATACCATAATTAATTTAGGATTATATGGAAAATAATTATATTAATTTTTTGTATAATTCACGCAAATTGAAAGGTTTTATCATTAAATGAAACAGAATCTTGATATAAGCAAAACCTCGGTTACTATAATTGTTCTAAATACGTTTTTAATTATTGTTGTTTTATTAGTGTCCATTTATGGTTTCAGCCAGGGACAGTCCAACAAAGTTGCCAGCGAAAGCAATATAAACATATTGCTTCTTATTGCCATTATAATCGTTGCCGTAAACAGCTTAGTAGTAATACATGACAGATACTCTCTAAAACGTGCTGATAACCGTTTTGGAGTACTAAAAAGCACTATGGATCAGGTAGAGACCCTTAATAACACTTTGAGAGCTCAGAGGCACGATTTTTTGAACCAGCTGCAGGTTATGTACAGTCTTTTGGAAATGAATGAGTACCGGGAAGCAATGAATTATATTGAAAGTGTTTATCAGGATATTTTAAAAGTGAGCAGGTTTTTAAAAACGTCCAGTCCGGCAGTTAATGCATTACTTCAGGCTAAGCTGCTTGCATGTGGAAAAGTTGGAATAGAAGTAGATTTAAAGGTTTCGTCACAATTAAATGAACTCAAAATTCCGGCATGGGAGTTGTGCAGAGTACTTGGGAATCTTATTGACAATTCCATTTATGCCTTGAAAGATATAAATGATAAAAAATTATTACAGATTGAAATCTATCAGGACATAAGATTTACAGGCTTTAAGATATCCAATAACGGACCTGAAATCAATAATAAAGTTATGGAGAAAATATTTACACCCGGATTTACAACAAAGGGTGAACAGGGTGAAGGCATGGGACTGTCCATTGTTAACGAAATAGTTAATGCAAATGAAGGAACTGTTGAAGTAATGAGTACACAGGAACGGACATGTTTTGAAGTAAGGATTCCTCGATAGGATTGAGTACATACAAAACGACATATTGAACATTAAAATGTATTTTATACAGCTTATATATTTATTGAGCATACACTTGGATTTAGACTTTAATTGTCATTGTGATTTTAATTGACTCTTACAAAAGATTGAATTCAATTTTTAGATTAATTGTTAACAGGAGGTGATTATTTGAAATGAGTATTATTGCTTTATTAACAAGCATTGATCCTGTATCTGCTGTTTGCTTTATATTAGGTCTGGCTCTGGTCATTTTTGAAATGTTCCATCCCGGACTGTCTTTTCCGGGTATACTTGGAGGAATATTGATAATAGTGGGAGTAGTCCTTACTGCCAAGACACTGATGGATGTACTGATTTTGATCATTCTGGTTTTGGCAATACTGGGAATAGCACTTACCATTGTTGTTCACTCGGCCACAAAAGGACACCTTTCAAGGGTTCTCGTCCTGTCTGATTCTCTAGACAAAGAAGTTAAAAATACAATGTATGAAGATCTGGACTATTTCGTTGGAAATGAAGGTGTAACCCTGACTCCTCTGCGTCCGTCAGGAAGCACCGACTTTGACGGTGTACGACTGGATGTTATTTCTGATGGCGAATTTATTGATAAGGGCAGAAGAGTAAAAATAATCAGAATGGAAGATCGTAAATTTATAGTTAAGGAGATTATTTGAAAATTTCAGGTAAAGAATGACTTATGCCTTAGTTTAAAAAAATGAAGAGGGGTATTTAGTATGATATTTCAATTGGGTGTATATACAATAATAGCGGTTATAATAGTTTTTATTATTTTGTTTTTTAACTTCATACCGGTGGGATTATGGATTTCAGCTTTTGCGGCAAATGTTCGTGTAGGAATCTTTACACTCATAGGTATGAGACTGAGAAGAGTGGTTCCTAAAAAGATAATAATGCCGCTGATCAAATCAACAAAAGCAGGACTAAATCTGAATGTGAATCAGCTTGAGGCTCATTATCTTGCCGGTGGTAATGTGGATAAGGTTGTGGATGCACTTATTGCCGCCCACAGGGCTGATATGAACCTTCCGTTTGAAAGGGCGGCTGCAATTGACCTTGCCGGGCGTGATGTGCTTGAAGCCGTGAAAATGAGCGTAAGCCCGAAAGTAATTGAAACACCAAGCGTGTCGGGTGTCGCCAAGGATGGTATAGAATTGCTGGCTAAAGCCAGAGTTACTGTAAGAGCAAATCTTGACAGACTTATAGGTGGTGCTGGAGAGGCAACCGTACTTGCCAGGGTGGGCGAGGGAATAGTAACGACGGTAGGTACTGCAGCATCACACAAGGAAGTTCTTGAAAACCCCGATATGATATCAAGAACAGTTCTTGCAAAAGGTCTTGATGCCGGAACGGCCTTTCAGATATTGTCTATAGATATCGCTGACGTGGATGTAGGAAGAAATATCGGTGCGCAGCTGCAGACCCTTCAGGCTGAAGCAGATAAAAATATTGCTCAGGCCAGGGCAGAAGAAAGAAGGGCAATGGCGGTAGCAAGAGAACAGGAAATGAAGGCGGTAGTCCAGGAAAAGAGGGCCAAGGTGGTTGAAGCTGAAGCAGAGATCCCCAGAGCCATGGCAGAAGCCCTAAGCCTGGGGAAAATAGGTGTAATGGATTATTATAATATGCAGAACCTGATTTCAGACACACAGATGAGAGATGCCATATCAAGGGTTGGCAAATCTGATGTACCTGAAAGCAGCGAAAAGAAATCCTAATATCTGGAGGTGCAGAAGTTATGAATACAAAAATAAATGTGAAACCTGCAAAGAAACCTGTACCTGAAAAGGCTTCTAATGACTGGAACAATAGATCCGTATTTGATGATGACAGAGATATTCTAAGCAGGGCTATATCTGATATCAGCCAGGAGAGTCTGGTTCAAGGTTTAATATATTCAGAAATTTTTGGACGGCCAAAATGTAAAAGGAGCGGCCGATGATGGAGTACAAGGTTTTAGTTGTAGACGACGATGCCGGAATGAGGCTTGTGCTGCGTAAAGTACTTGAGAAAATCGAAGGCTTCAAATTGACCGGTGAGGCTGAAAATGGACAGGAGGCGGTCCAGATGGCTGTTTCCTGCCATCCCGACGTTATCTTTATGGATGCTGAAATGCCGGTTATGAATGGTATTGAGGCGGCAAGAAGAATATCCGAAATTAATCCAAAGACTATTTTTATTTTTGCGACGGCTCATGAAGAATATATGCCCCATGCCTTCGAGTTATATTCCTTTGATTATCTTCTTAAGCCCTTTAAAATTGACCGTATCAAACAGACTCTGGGCAGAATAAAAGATATAGGACAGGTTTGGGAAACAACAAAAATGAATGAAATTTTCAGACATGAAAAAGGTCTTGACAAGCTTATGATCCGAAATAAGGAAGGTATAAATTTAGTAGATTTGAAGGATATTATACTTATTCAAAGAGAAGAACGAAATACTGTTATTTATACAAAGAATGAGAAATATATGACCTCTGACGGATTGAGTGAGATAGAAGAGCGTCTGGACAAAACATTGTTTTTTAGAAGTCATAAATCTTATATAATAAATATTTCAATGATAAGTAAGATGGAAATTTATGGACGATGGACCTATATTGTAAAGTTTAAGGACAGCGATAAAGATGCCCTGCTAACATATGAAAGATATGGTGTTCTTGAAAAATTTTTTAACTCAATCCTTTGAATCTTAAAGAAAAGGTTGGCTGAAAGCCAGTATTTGCAAGGTTTCCAACCGAAAAAAATAATAGTTGAAAAAAAGATTAAAAAATAGCTTGACTTTTTGTACATCCCCCGTTAAAATATACTTTGTCGGTCGGCAAACGAGCCGCTGATATTAAGTACGGCCCATTGGTCAAGTGGTTAAGACACCGCCCTTTCACGGCGATAACAGGGGTTCGAGTCCCCTATGGGTCACCATTATAATTTTTAAATGGCCCGGTAGTTCAGTTGGTTAGAATGCCAGCCTGTCACGCTGGAGGTCGACGGTTCGAGCCCGTTCCGGGTCGCCATTTTTAAATTATAACTTGCAGGTTAATATGTGCTGGTGTAGCTCAGCAGGTAGAGCAGCTGACTTGTAATCAGCAGGTCGGGGGTTCAATTCCGTCCGCCAGCTCCATATGGAGGGGTTCCCGAGTGGCCAAAGGGGGCAGACTGTAAATCTGTTGTCAGTGACTTCGATGGTTCGAATCCATCTCCCTCCACCAACAAAGCCTTGTGCATTCGCGATTAACGCTGTGCGCAGGGTTTTTTACTTTTTCATGGTAACTATAAATATTATAGAATCAATAGGTACTTAAAAACAATATTTATTATAGAAGCAATAGATCCTTTAAAAGCAACAGGTATTTTAAAGAAATAGGTATTTTTGAGAAATGAGTATTTTAAAAGAAATAAGTATTATAAAAATAATAATTAATATAGAAGAAACAGGTTCTTTATAAGAAATAAAATATTATATAAGTAGAAAAAACCGGTAATACCAATTTTGGTATTATCGGTTTTTTTAAAGATCTGAATCAATATCTGAAGCTCCAGCCAGGGAACCATTGTAGGAAGCTTGCATACCATCTGGGGACTATCATGCCTGAGAGGATAGGATAGAACATAACAAAAAGTAATGCTGTTAAAACAAGATATATATACACAATCCGTTTGGCGGTTTTGCCAAGTTCTGAAAAGATTTTAAGCAAGTATACCATTACAATTATTACAAAGGGTAGAACTGAGAAATAATGATAAATAAAAGCCATTCTTCTTACCACCATCCAGGGAATGTACTGGAACAGAGCTCCCAAAATCGGAACAAGCATATATCTGTCTTTTCTTCTTATTGCAAATATTATTCCTGTAATTAATGCCGGGATGCTGAACCACCATATCAGCGGATTACCCATACAAATTATGCTGGAAGTAAGCTTTTCAGCTGCAAGGGCTTTTGAGCCGTAAAACCATATAGGTTTTGCCATAATAGGCCAGGACCACCATGGAGATGAGTAGGAATGCTTAATGTTAAGCTCATTATGGAAATTATACATATGGGCCTGATTGTTAAAGAATTCCTTTACACCATTTCCTGGAACCAGCATTATGTTTGTATAGGAAGCAAAATATATAACTCCTGGAATAATTAAAAAGAACAAAACACAGGCCAGAGCAGTTTTAATAAAGTACTTACTCCAGAATTTATTAAATAAATCGGAGGACAGTCCGGATTTTCTGTAGGCAGTATAGCAAGCTATTTCATCTATTTTGGCAATAATGAATATCAGCATCAGGCCAACGGCACCATACATGGCTATCCATTTTGTGGCTGTACCGATACCCAAGGTAAGTCCACAAAGAAATAGCGGTATCAGCGACTTTTTAAAGCCAACTTTATATGGTTTTTTGATAAAGTAATCATATATGAAGTAATACATTAAAATTACAAAAAAAGTAACATAAACGTCAATGGTAGAAATTCTGGTTTGAACAAAGTGCATGAAATCAAACATCATCAGAAATGCGGTACAAAAAGCAAAGAATCTGTTCTTAAACACTTTCAAACCAAACAGGTACATAATGGGAATCATTGCTACACCGAATAAAGTACCTACAATTCGCCATCCGAAAGGATTAACTCCGAAAATCAGCATTCCAATCATCACAAAGTATTTTCCCAAGGGAGGATGAGTTCTTTCAAAAGGAATAATTTCATATATAAAGTCAAGGGCCGTTCTAGGGTAGAAGACCTCGTCAAAATATGTGTTTGTATCGGATAAAGTATAGAAATCTGCCTTCTCCTGTTCATCAATCAAATTTGATAAAGAGTAAATCTTATGATCAGGACTTTCAATTTTGGCTGTATTTGGAGATTGGTTTGTGGAAGTAATACTTATAATGGGTAACGGTTTGGTTGATCCCTTCTCAAAGACAGCTATTTCATTAATAGTCGCTCCTGGTCCGCTTGGAACGAATTTAATTTTACTGGATTTAAATTCTTTTGTTGAAACCTTCCAGGAGTAGAAACCGGATTTATCCAGAGATTCAGAGTTCCAATATGTATCATATTCACTGAGGTACATAATCTGATACTTAACATTATCATACTTTTCATGATTATAGCCTTGATAAATCATTACCTTTGAAACATCAGCCTTCTTACCAAGATCAACAATAAAGCCATCATCCTTTGCTGATGGAGCCCAGCTTGTTTCAGGCACACTGAAGCCTCCAAGATTATAAATCGCAGGAATAGCATATAAGACTGTCATAACAAGCATAATAATTACATCTTTTCTGGTCAGCTTGAACAAAGGCCTGGAATCATGTTCCGTACCCAGCAGATCATTTTCATCAAGAATTAATGTTCCATTCCGAATATTTCTTATTCTTATAAAACCCCATATACCTATAATTAATATAGATATGCAGGTTACACCAAGCATCATTGTTGCAAAACCTGGCATTTCTATATTTGATATAAATTTTGAAATATGTTTGAATAAATTAATAAAAAAATCCTTCAATTTAGCCTCCATGGCTACAGTTTGATAAAGTATATATTTTGGCTACGGCATGGGTCATAAGTTTTGGATTTTTATTCATGTCCGCAGTATCTGTAGCAGAAAAGTTTTACAATAATTATAATATAGTATGAATTACAATACAATTGATAATGTCAATAATAACCATATATATTATTCACCAGATCAGGAGGTTATAATCCTTAAATGCTTAAAATCCA
>JAQSXC010000013.1 GCA_029266335.1 Eubacterium sp.
GGCTGCTTTTTCTTCAATTATTACTAAACTGAGAATTAATGAGCTTGCGAGATTTTGGTCTGGAAGCAGGGTCATGGAGGTTAAATGCTTTACTATAAAAATGATTGTGACAGCTTTGATTATGAATTTGAAGATGTTATCAAACTATTCTTTTTAAAAGAAGAACTTAAGAAAATAAACGGCCCCTGGGATCAAAGTTCCGGGGGATTTCTTTTCTGCCGGCCGGACAGCAATGAAAAAGGTAAATCAATAAATATCAGGCTTCAGGGTAAGGATTTTGATGAAAGCACCTGCATAATTCTTCCTGAGGAGTTTTCTTCGGGGAACAAGTCCAAGTTAAAGTCCTTTAAAAAAATTTTTAAGAGGAAGTTGTTTTTGCTGCTTCAGAACTATACCGGCAAAATCATTCCCTGGGGAGTTATGACAGGAATCAGGCCAACTAAGCTTGTTAATGAACTCCTTGACGGACATGCCGGAAAAGACCGGATAATTGACACTTTGACAAAGGATTATTTTGTAACTGGAAACAAAGCTGAACAGCTTTACAAGGTTGCAGTCAACCAGAGGGAGTTGTTTGGTAACTCAGATTCAAAAAGCGTTTCACTGTACGTTGGGATTCCTTTTTGTCCTACCCGGTGCCTTTACTGCTCCTTTAGCTCCAGTACCCTCGGACAGTATAAAAAAGTTGTGGACACATACTTAAATACTCTGCTGATGGAAATAGAGCATACAGCCGGACTCATCAAAGAGAACGGGTTTAATATAGAGAGCATTTACATTGGCGGCGGTACTCCAACCTCAATAAACCCAATTCAGCTGGACAGGCTTCTTAAAGGTATAGAAGACAGCTTGGATTTAAGCTTTCTGCGAGAATACACTCTGGAAGCCGGCCGACCTGATACTATTGATGCTGAAAAACTAAAGGTGATTAAGGACAGCAGGGTTACCAGAATAAGCATTAATCCTCAAAGTATGAATACAGCTACACTTGAGCGCATTGGTAGAAACCATACCCCGGCAGATGTGGAGAAAGCATTTTTCTTGGCGCGGGAGCTGGGCTTTGACAATATCAATATGGACGTAATATGCGGCCTGCCGGGGGAAGATGTGAGTATGTTTAAAGCTACCATGGATAGAATAGCTCAGCTTAACCCTGAAAGCATTACGGTTCATACCATGGCTATAAAAAGAGCCTCCAGGCTTACTCTGGAAATGGATAAATATAATCTGCACAAGGAGTATGAGCAGGTTGCAGAAATGGTGGAGACAGCACAGGAATACGCCGCTTCTCTGGGGCTTGAGCCATACTATCTGTACCGTCAGAAGAATATACTGGGCAACCTGGAAAATGTGGGATACAGCCAAAAGGGCAAGGAATGTTTATATAACATTCAGATTATGGAGGAAAGGCAGTCCATATTTGCATGCGGTGCAGGTGCCGTAACCAAGATGGTTTTCCCTGAAAATAGAATCGAAAGGTCCTTCAATGTTAAAAGTGTTGAAGAATATATCGGACGAATTGATGAAATGTTTGCACGGACCAGAACAGTAGTAAGCGGGTTCAAGACTGAAATTAGAACCCAAAGTCATAAATAATACGACTAAACAGTAAATGATAATCAATACACGATAAACCATAAATGATGGAATATAAACCATAAGTCATTGACCAAAAGTCAAAAGAATAATTCATAAGTTATAAGATATAAGTAGGCGGCTGAAACCGGAAATCTGCCATATAGTCAAAACGCCAATTGTTTTTACAATACAGAATATAGAAGTATGGAGGATTCATCCAATAATTAATATTGACAATACATGATGTGAATTTTAAAATATATAGTAGATTAATACTGTACAAGCCTTAAAAGGGAAGAGTAATCAATACTTCTATTCAGGGAAAAGCTGTCAAAGTCAATTAAGGTTGAATACTTAATTGACTATGGACTGCGAGCAGCTTATAGAAAAGGTGATGAAAGACACCCTCTTGGAAATGCTTCCTGGGCTGATGAGTCAAAAGCTCATCCGTTTTCTGCGTTAAAGATTTCAAGTAGGTTTCTGCTGTAACATATTCAGCAAGGAATCATTAGGGTGGCATCACGGGAAATCCTCTCGTCCCTTGTGGGATTGGGGGACTTTTTATTGCCCAGGGTATATTTTTAGTTATATTTATAGCACCTGAGGCCTGAATAAATAGCGTAATTGGAAAATTCATTATTTAATTTGATTTTTAAGTAAATAATTGATTGTATATTTATATTAAGACAGGAGTTGTATAAATGGAGAAACAACAAGTAATAACACCTTCCATATTACCCGGTTTTATGGAATTATTGCCCGCAGATCAAATGGTGTTTAATCAGATGTTGGAAACAATAAAAAAGACATATGAAACTTACGGCTTTATTCCTCTGGATACTCCTATGATTGAAAAATCCGAGGTATTGCTGGCTAAAAGCGGAGGGGAAACCGGAAAACAGGTATACAGATTTAACAAAGGGGATAATGACTTATCGCTTAGATTTGATCTGACAGTTCCATTGGCAAGGTATGTTTCACAGCATTTTGGCGAATTGACCTTTCCGTTTAAAAGATATCATATAGGTAAGGTTTTCAGGGGTGAGAAACCTCAAAAGGGGAGATTCAGGGAATTCTATCAATGCGATATAGATATTATAGGTTTTGAAAATTTAAGCGTTATAAATGATGCTGAAATATTAAGTGTAATTTATTCAACCTTTAAGGCTCTTGGCTTTAGCGATTTTACCATCAGATTAAATAACAGAAAAATATTAAATGGTTTTTTTGAAAGCCTGAAAGTAACCGATAAGGCTGAAGTTCTCAGGATTATTGATAAGCTTGAAAAGATTGGTCAAAGTGCGGTTTTAGCCGAACTAAAAGCTATTGGGCTATCTGATGAGGATGCCCAGAGTGTATTGAGATTTGTAAACATAAAAGGAAGCTGCAGTGAGATTATTGAAAACCTTCGGAATATGGGAGTGCAGAATGAGATGTTCCTGGGAGGTATAGATGAACTGGAATTGGTTATTAATTATATAGATTCCTTTAAGGTTCCTTCAGGTAACTATACAATTGATCTTACAATCGCCAGAGGTCTTGACTACTATACCGGGACAATTTACGAGACTATTTTGAATCAATACCCTTCAATTGGAAGTGTATGTTCGGGAGGAAGATACGATAACCTGGCTCAGAACTATACAACAAAGAAATTGCCTGGAGTAGGTATTTCCATAGGCCTTTCGAGATTATTCTACCAGCTCAGGGAGGCCGGAGTACTTGGTGAAAGCAAAAAAGCTACACCGTCACAAATATTGGTAATACCAATGAAGGAAACAATGGCTCAGGCCCTGGAACTGGCAACCAGGGTAAGAGATTCGGGAATTGCTGCAGAAATTTATTTTAATGAAGGCAAGATCGGGAAGAAATTCTCATATGCCGACAAGCTTGGTATTCCATTTGCAGTGGTTGTTGGTGAGGATGAAGTAATCAGCGGTATATATAAACTAAAGAATATGTTGACCGGTGAGCAGGCTGAACTTGACGTTGATCAGATAATACAGCACTTAAAGCTGGAAGTTTAACTTTACTGCACAACTAAATAAATCAGGCACGAAGACGTGAGGATAGCATGAGGAGAATGCTCAGCCCGCTCTTCATGCTGACATTAACGCCGCGATTGCGGCCAATCGGAGGTATATATGGGAGAATCAATTTTCGGACTCAAAAGGAGTCACAAATGTGCTGAGCTATCTTCAGTAAATATAGGTGAAACTGTCACAGTAATGGGTTGGGTACAGAAACAAAGAAATCTGGGAAGTCTGGTTTTTGTTGATTTAAGAGACAGATCAGGTATTTTGCAGCTGGTATTTACAGATAAAGACGGAGAGATGTTTGATAAGGCAAAAACTATCAGAAGTGAATACGTGGTTGCAGTAGTCGGTACTGTTGCTGCCAGAGCTCCCGAAGCTGTTAACAGAAAAATGGCAACAGGCGAAATTGAAATTAATGCTGTAGAACTTAGAATACTCAGTTCGGCTGAAACACCGCCCATTTACATTGAAGAAAATTCGGATGTAAATGAAATAACAAGACTTAAATATAGATACCTGGACTTAAGAAGACCTGACATGCAGAGAAATATGATACTCAGACACAGGGTTGCAAAGGTTGCACGTGACTACTATGATGATAACGGCTTTTTGGAGATTGAAACTCCTATACTGGTTAAGAGTACCCCTGAAGGTGCAAGAGACTACCTTGTACCCAGCAGAGTACACCCAGGTAAATTCTATGCGCTTCCTCAGTCACCTCAGCTTTATAAGCAACTGCTGATGGTATCGGGCTTTGACAGGTACTTCCAGATCGCCAAATGTTTCAGGGATGAAGACCTAAGAGCTGACAGGCAGCCTGAATTTACACAGATTGATATTGAAATGTCCTTTGTAAATGTTGAGGATGTTTTAAACGTTAATGAAGGATTTATTAAAAGAGTATTCAAGGAAGCTCTCGGAGTAGAATTGCAGACTCCTTTCCTCAGAATGCCATATGCTGAAGCTATGGAGAGATTCGGTTCTGATAAGCCCGATATCCGTTTCGGCATGGAGCTTGTGAATGTATCAGACCTTGTAGCTGATTGCGGCTTTAAGGTATTTACAGATGCAGTAGGAAACGGTGGCAGTGTTAGAGCTATTAATGCCAAGGGCTGTGCTAAATTCAGCAGAAAAGAAATTGACGCACTGGTTGAGGTTGTTAAGACTTATAAAGCAAAAGGAATGGCATGGATCTCAATCGACACCAACAACGAAATAAAATCTTCTTTCGCAAAGTTTATGTCTGAGGACGAAATGAAGGCATTGCTTGAAAGAGTTCAGGCAGAAGCCGGAGACTTGATATGCTTCGTTGCAGACAGGAATAATGTAGTATTTGATGCACTGGGTCAATTGAGACTTGAAGTCGCAAGAAAGCTTAATATTTTGAATCCTGACGAATTTAAGTTCTTATGGGTTACAGAATTCCCATTATTTGAATATGATGAAGAAGAGGGACGTTATGCTGCCAAGCATCATCCATTTACATGTCCTATGGATGAGGATATTGAGTTCCTTGATACCGAGCCCGGTAAAGTCCGTGCCAAGGCATATGATATAGTATTGAACGGTGTTGAGCTTGGTGGAGGAAGTATCAGAATCCATATTCAGGAGCTTCAGGCAAAGATGTTTAAACTGCTCGGGTTTACCGAGGAAGATGCAAACATTAAATTCGGTTTCCTACTGGATGCGTTCAAATATGGAACACCACCTCACGGCGGTATGGCCTTTGGTCTTGACAGAATAATAATGCTGATGGCCAAGACCGGCAGCATAAGAGATGTAATAGCATTTCCCAAGGTACAGAACGCTTCAAGTCCTATGGATAATGCCCCTGATGTTGTTGACGATAAACAGCTACAGGAATTGCATATAAATATTAAGGAATGATTTAGAACATGTAGTCCTTCCAGCAGTTAAATACTGTTGAAAACATTGCCATTTGGCGGTAGTAACTTACTTTGGTATAATTAATGTAGCAGTTTGTAAGTTAAATATGGAACTTCGGGGGATAACTTAAGTGAGAACTATGTAAAAACTCTTTGCATATTTCAAGCAATTTTTACATAGTTTATAAAATTAGTTTTGGAGATTAGTCAATATATGAAAAAGAATTATCATGTGGGGTTGGATGTTGGATCTACCACTGTAAAAATGGCTGTTCTTGATAAAAATAACAAGATTGTTTTTTCAAAGTATCAAAGGCATTATTCTGACATAAGAAAAACCATCTTTGAATTAATGGATGAGACCTGTGATAAATTTTATCAGGAAGAATGCACCATTATGATTACCGGCTCGGGTGGTTTGCTGGTTTCACAGTGGTTGGGTCTTGATTTTATTCAAGAAGTTATTGCAGGCTCTGAGTCTGTACAGACACTAATTCCCAACACAGATGTTGCAATTGAACTTGGTGGAGAAGATGCTAAAATAACATATTTTAAAGGCGGCCTTGAACAGCGTATGAATGGTACCTGCGCAGGTGGTACCGGTTCCTTTATTGATCAGATGGCTTCATTGCTGCAAACAGATGCGACTGGGTTAAATGAGTTTGCTAAAAACAGCAGAATAATTTATCCAATAGCCGCACGGTGTGGAGTTTTCGCAAAAACAGATATTCAGCCGCTGCTTAACGAAGGAGCTGCCAGGGAAGATATTGCAGCCTCTGTATTTCAGTCTGTTGTAAATCAGACTATCAGCGGTCTTGCGTGTGGTAAGCCTATAAAAGGAAATATTGCCTTTCTGGGCGGGCCTCTGCATTTTCTGTCTGAATTAAGAAAGAGATTTGAGATTACTTTGAATCTTACACCTGAACAGGTGATCTTTCCGGAAAATTCCCAGCTTTTTGTGGCTATAGGTGCAGCTCTGTCTTCAAAGGAATGTAAAGTTGTTTCCTTCAAGGAATTGAAGGAAAAACTTCCTGAGCTGAATACAGTTGTAGTGCATGAGGTTGAAAGACTAAAGCCGCTGTTCGCCAATCAGCAGGAGCTTGATGAATTCAGGGGCAGACATGCAAAGCATTCTGTTCATGTAAAGCCATTAAGCGAATACAAAGGAGATTGCTTCCTTGGGATTGATGCGGGTTCAACTACTACAAAGGCTGTTTTAATCGATACCAATGGAGAATTGCTTTTTTCACATTATGGAAGTAACGAAGGAAGTCCATTAAATTCGGCTATTAAAATATTAAATAATATATATGCACAATTACCTTCGGAAGCCAGAATTGTAAATTCTACAGTTACCGGTTACGGTGAAGGTTTAATTAAGGCTGCACTGAAAGTTGATATAGGAGAAATAGAAACTATAGCTCACTACAAGGCAGCTGACTTTTTCCTTCCCGGTGTTGATTTTATCCTGGACATTGGTGGTCAGGATATGAAGTGCCTTAGAATTAAGGATGGCATTATCGACAGTATAATGTTGAATGAGGCATGTTCGTCAGGCTGCGGTTCATTTATTGAAACCTTTGCCAAGTCTCTTAATTTTAAAATTGAAGATTTTGCAGCTCAGGCCTTATTGGCTGAAAAACCGGTGGATCTGGGTTCAAGGTGTACAGTATTTATGAATTCCAGAGTAAAGCAGGCTCAAAAGGAGGGTGCCCAGGTTGGAGATATTTCGGCCGGATTATCCTATTCCGTAATTAAAAATGCCTTGCTTAAGGTTATTAAAATCCGTGATCCTAAGGAAATGGGAGAAAAAATCATAGTTCAGGGAGGCACCTTCCTGAATGATGCTGTTCTGAGAAGCTTTGAGCGGATTTCTGAAAGAGAAGCTGTAAGGCCTAATATTGCCGGTCTTATGGGGGCGTTTGGTGCTGCTCTTATTGCAAAAGAACGTTATAAAGGCGAACAGTCAACTCTGCTGTCCAAAGAAAATCTCGGTGAATTCGAATACAATACCGGGCTTCAGAGATGTAAGCTTTGTAATAACAATTGCTTATTGACCATCAACGAATTCAGTGATGGAAGCAAGTTTGTTTCAGGAAACAGATGTGAAAGAGGAGCAGGTATAGAAAGCCTGACACAGGATGTACCAAACCTCTATGACTATAAATACAAGAGGATTTTCAGCTATAAGCAGGCTGCCGGTATAGAATACACAAGAGGGACAGTTGGCTTGCCGCGTGTTCTTAATATGTATGAAAACTATCCGTTTTGGTTTACTTTCTTTGATCAGTTGAAATTCAGGGTGGAATTGTCGCCACGGTCATCTAAGAAAATATACGAACTTGGAATTGAAACAATGCCTTCTGAATCAGTCTGCTATCCTGCTAAACTGGTGCATGGACATATAACAAGTCTGGTTAATAAAAATGTAAACTTCATTTTCTATCCTTGTTTACCCTATGAGATCATAGAAGATGAAGGTGCCGACAATCATTATAATTGCCCTATTGTTACTTCATATCCTGAAGTTATTAAGAACAATATGGACATATTGAAGCAAAAGAATATTAAGTTCATGAATCCTTTCCTTCCTTATGATAATAAGGAAAAAATGAAAACGAGGCTTTTTGAGGAGCTTGGAAAAGAATTCGATGCAACAAGAGCGGAAATTGAAAATGCCGTTGAAATGGCGTATGCAGAAGATGCAAAGTTTAAGAGTGATGTCAGGCAAAAAGGTGAAGAGACTTTAAAATATTTGAAAGATAATAACAGGAGAGGTATCGTACTTGCCGGAAGGCCTTATCATATAGATCCTGAAATAAATCACGGTATTCCTCAGATCATTAATACTCATGGCTTTGCTGTTCTGACCGAGGATTCAATTTCACATTTGGGCAAGATTGAACGTCCATTACGAGTTGTTGACCAGTGGAAATATCATTCCAGACTGTATGCAGCAGCAACTGTTGTAAATGAATATCCAGAACTTGAGATGATTCAGCTGAATTCCTTCGGCTGTGGGCTGGATGCGGTTACAACAGACCAGGTTCAGGAAATTCTGAATACAAATGAAAATATTTATACTGTTTTAAAAATAGATGAGGGAAATAATTTAGGAGCAGCAAGAATCAGAATCCGGTCACTGGTTGCTGCTATTGAAGACAGGGATAAAAAAGCCCTGAAACCTCACCAGAAGCATGAACCTCACAAAAAAGCCATATTTACCGAGGAAATGAGAGCAAAGCATACAATTCTGGCTCCTCAGATGTCTCCAATACATTTTGAATTTATTGAGGCTGCCTTCAGAAAATGCGGATACAAAGTTGAGGTATTGCCAAAGGTAGACAGTGCTGCGGTAGAAGACGGTTTAAGGTATGTAAACAATGATGCCTGCTACCCGTCAATTATTGTCGTAGGTCAGATAATACATGCTTTGAAATCGGGTAAATATGATCTTGATAACACATCTGTTTTGATTACTCAAACCGGTGGAGGCTGTCGTGCTACAAATTATATCGGCTTCCTGAGGAAAGCATTGCTTGAAGCAGGTATGAGTCAGGTTCCTGTTATTTCATTAAATGCGCTGGGTCTGGATAACCAGCCGGGCTTTAAGATAACACTCGATCTTTTGGATAATGCCTTTAAAGGCCTTGTATATGGTGACTTGCTAATGCGAGTACTATACAGGGTAAGACCATATGAAGCTGTTCCGGGTTCTGCCAATGAACTGTACAGGAAATGGACCAAGATTTGTATTGATTCAATCAATCAAGGCAAAAAGGGTAGCTTTAAGCGTAATATAAAGGGTATTGTAAAAGAGTTTGATGAACTTGAATTAAAGGATATTGTGAAACCGAAGGTTGGCCTGGTTGGAGAGATACTTGTCAAATTCCATCCTGACGCCAATAACAGTGTAGTTGATGTTGTAGAGAAAGAAGGCGCTGAGGCGGTAATGCCCGATTTGATTGACTTCTTCCTGTACTGCGCATACGATGCAAACTTCAAGTACAAGAACCTATCAGGTTCCTTTAAGAAATTAGTAATAAACAATGCGGCAATTCTGGGTATAGAATGGTACAGAAGGCATATGAAGAAGTATTTGCATAAGAGTAAGCGATTTGACCCTCCGCATTCAATTTACGAATTGGCTAACAGCGCTTCTGAAATCCTCTCAATCGGAAACCAGACCGGTGAAGGCTGGTTCCTGACCGCTGAAATGATTGAGCTGATTAAGAGTGGTGCCGGAAATATAGTTTGTATGCAGCCGTTTGCGTGTCTGCCAAATCATGTTACCGGTAAGGGAATGATAAAGGAACTGAGAAGGAGATATCCCGAATCAAATATTGTTGCCGTTGATTATGACCCCGGCGCCAGTGAGGTTAACCAGCTGAACAGAATAAAGCTCATGATGTCAGTAGCCTTTAAGAATCTGAAAAATCCGCCTGAAAAAGTGGAGGTTCCAGAAATTGAGGAGAAAGAAGAAGTTCTGGTGCAGGAAGAGAAAATCAGCTCATAAAATAGAAGAAGTAGAAAATGAGGCCGACTTTATGTCGGCCTTAACTTTCCCCAAATTGATCTATTTACCAGAACCTGTTTTTTCATTTAAAATTTCGTTTATAATGCTTAAATAAAATTGTCCTTCACTTTTTTGAAGACGGTCAAGAATATCTCTTATAAAAAAGTTGTCCTTTAACAATCTGGATTTCATTTTACTTCTAATGGCATTTAGTGAGGTTTGAGCTTGTGAAAAATCTGAAAATATTCTTTCGTGCCAGATATCGGAGTATACGAAGGTATTTAACGAATGACCGTTTATTCTGATCCACATTCCTTCGGCAGTGGCTTCGATAAACCTGCCCTCCTCAATGGTACCGGAAATTGTGTCAATATAAAATATCTTTTCATTTTCTTTAAACATAGGAACCAACTCCTTAATTATTTGCCTCTGCATAGACTGGTAACTTATATATGGCTTAATATCTTCTACTTATATTATATTCTATATTCCTCTAAGTGGGCTATGCAAGACTGCATGTGTTTTTGCTATTTTCTCTTTAGTAAATCAATAATACGTAACCAGGTTTATTTTACTTTAATGCATTTATAGTTGTTGAAGAATAACCGGATAATAAAAAAAGTGACTTCATGAGTCACCAATTAGAAAAAATTTCAGATTATTAAAACCTATGACCATATATTGGTATTTGCATGTGTGGTCTACATAATGCATGATACATAATATGTTTATGCCAATTATATGGTGATATGTAGATATTAATTCACAATAAAGAAAAATTACTTAAATATCAAATAGAAATATTTTATACAGTGCTGATAATATCTGCAAAATTTATTGCTTTGAGCCTTGAAAACTGAGTAGTGAAGCATTAGACCAATACTTCAAATTATATTATTAATATGGTATTATTGGTAATAGTTGATTGAATTAAGTTATTGTTACTAATGTAAAATAAGGATAATATTTGGGCAGGGAGAACAATTATGAGATGTAAGGCATATGAACTGAACATGTTAAAAACCTATAAATATGTGGTTATTATGGCAAAGTATCAAAGTAAATGGATTTTGTGTAAGCACAAAAAACGGGATACATGGGAGACTGCAGGTGGTCATATTGAATTAGGTGAAACTCCTTTGGATGCTGCAAAAAGAGAATTATTTGAAGAAACAGGTGCTGTTACGTTTGATATAAAACCTTTATTTGATTACTGGGCTTCAGATGACACTTCTGAAGCAAACGGTATGGTTTTTTATGCAGAGATTTATGAGCTTAATGATTTGCCTGAAAGTGAAATGGAAAGAGTAAAATGCTTTGAAACATTGCCACCTAACCTTACATACAGAGACATTACTCCACTTTTATTTCAGTATCTGGAGGATAACTTTAAGCAAATATTTTCAGTATAATTTTTAGTAGTTTTAAGGAGTACCTTAATTTAAATATACCAATTTTAATTGTATATAATGATAAATAGAAATTTTAAGGAGCGATGAGATTCATGCTAAAGATGGATATTATGCCTGATTTTGTATTTAGTCCTCAACCTATGTATATCATAGGCACAAAAAATGAAGCTGAAGTGCCTGATTTTTGCATTATAACTTGGATTGGTTTTTCCTTTGACAAGACACCTCACTTAATGATGACAATAGGCGGTAACAAGCAGACGAAAACAAACATATTGCGTGATAAAATGTTTTCGGCAAACTTAATTAGTGAAGATATTATTTGGCTTGCAGACTATTTTGGGACTACAAAAGCTGAAGAAAAACTTAAGAATGATATACGGTATGATTATAAATGGGGGAATTATTTAAAAGTACCTATTTTAGAGCAAAGTAAATGGGTTTATGAATGTGAAGTGACTAGAATAATTGAATTAGATGGAAGTCACCTATTCTTAGCCGACATTAAAAATATACAGATAGATAAGAACTTTGAGGGAATTGACCTTGAAATGATAGATTTGAAAATGCTGAATCCTGCAATATATGCACCATATAATTACTTTTCAATTGGAGACAGAATCGGTGGATGTGGAGAATGGAAAAATCATTTTCTTAAAGATAAACAGAAACATGAAACTATCAAAGTTCGAGCAAAGTAAATTTTAATAATATGAGATAGGCAGTTCATTTACAGTCTATAAATTTTATGATTTACAATTACAGTCATGCATTAAGAGATGTTTAGTAGATAGTTGTTATAAAATGTTTGATTTAAACAGGGGGAAGATAATTTTGTTTTTTCATGATTTAAAAACTGAAAGGTTATTACTTAAAAATATTGACGTGAGTGATAGAAATTTTATATTTAGCCAGTTTTCAGATCAGGTAGTAAATAGATACTTGTTTGATGCGGAACCGCTAAGTGATATTTCCGGAGCAGATGAAATAATTGAATTCTATGTACAGCCTGAGCCAAGACTGCAGCATCGGTGGATTATCCTACGAAAATCTGATGGCATGAAAATGGGTACATGCGGATTTCACTGTTGGAATATACAGGATTTAAAGGTTGATGTAGGTTATGACCTCAAGGAGGAGTTCTGGGGAAATGGGTACATGCAAGAATCAATGAAAGAAATTATTAAATTTGCTGAAGAAAATATGAATATAAAAGAAATAAATGCCTGTATATTCATAGACAACTTAAAATCTATTAAACTGGCAGAAAAACTTGGATTTGTATTATCAGGCACGTCATATGAAATATTTAGGAACGAAGAATATTTACATAATAGATACTCTCTTTATTTTACAAAATAAGTGTAAAAAACGGTTTTACATTGTATTTAAGACGTTAATCAAACTGAATCAACAATGCAAATATTATGTAGAGAGTAGATTTTAGTTTCATTTAAAAACACGTTCATTCCGGCATCAAATATGGAGGGTCTTACTTCAAGTGTTTTTTCTATACCGTCACGGTTTGGTATTATAAATTTCCGTTTATTACGTTTGCTTTTAACGCATTTTTCAGCACGTATACCGTTTACAAACACGGCAGTTTTTCCGGTAAGG
Source organism: Eubacterium sp. (assembly GCA_029266335.1). Taxonomy (GTDB): domain Bacteria; phylum Bacillota; class Clostridia; order Acetivibrionales; family DSM-1351; genus Ruminiclostridium. The sequence goes on from JAQSXC010000013.1 coordinate 13,046, forward strand.
AAAGAATATTCCAGATCAACGACGGTATCAGGTTGCTGTGGCAGACTAAAAGTATACTTCATTATATATCCTTTATATATCCTTTCAAATCGATTTTAAATACTAAAGAGATATCGTAAAAAATTGCAGTTTACTTAACTGTTTAAAGAATCAGTTAAGTATAAATTCCTAGCTTGCCAATGAGTGGACAAAAGCAAAATGAACTTCCGGAAGCAACTTATATAAGTTTGCAGTAAATATAAAAACCACGTGAATAAAGAAGCTTGTCTTACATTATAATTGACTTAAAATATTATTGTTTTATATATTCATAATATTCAGGTCAATTGAATAATGTTATTATGAGCTTTTATATACATGGAGGTATTTTGTGGGATATTATATCAATGTTGAACCAAATGTAAACATTTACGTGGAGGACCTAAATCCAACCGGAAAGAAAACAATTCTATTTCTGCACGGTTGGCCTGGAAGTACCAGATTATTTGAATATCAGTTTGATCAACTTCCGAAAATGGGATATAGATGTATTGGAATAGACACAAGAGGATTCGGTAATTCAGATAAACCATGGGGGGGATACGATTATGACAGATTGTCTGACGATGTCCGTGCAGTGGTAGAGGCAATCAAAATAAATAATTTTACCCTTGGAGGCCATTCAACAGGCGGAGCTATGGCGGTAAGATATATGGGCAGACATAATGGATATGGAGTATCAAAACTTGCTCTTTTTGATGCAGCAGCACCCAGTCTTATAAAGCGTCCTAATTTTCCTTATGGCGTAGACAAAGAAGTAGTTCTGCAAATTATAAACGGAACATATACTGACAGGCCTAAAATGCTTCAAGATTTTGGAGATATATTCTTCTTTCAACATATAACACAAGCATTTTCAGATTGGTTCTTCCAATTGGGATTACAGGCAGCAGGATGGTCAACCGCCGCTATTGCAAATACCTGGATAAACGAAGTATTATTTTCTGATTTATCCAAAATACATGTTCCAACTTTAATTATTCATGGTATTCATGACAAAGTTGTGCCATTTTCACTGGGCGAGGTACAAAAACAAAGTATTAAAAACTCAAAACTAATACCGTTTAAATATAGTGGTCATGCAACATTCTACGATGAGCGGGACCACTTTAACGAAGAACTGGTAAAATTTATTGAAACATAAATTTTGGTAATATACAGCTAAATAATATTTTTAAACAATAAATAAATACCGTATTATTCAGAAATTAACTGAGCAATACGGTATTTTATTATCTTGTGTCAATCCATTATTCTTTAACCATAGGGAGGGTGATTGTAGCTTTGAAAAGATCACCGTCAATATTTATTGAGAAACTGCCTCCTTGAAGTTCAGTAAGGCTCTTTGCAATCGACAGGCCTAAACCTGAGCCTTCGCTGTGGCGGGAGGCATCACCTCTCTTGAATCTTTCCATTAATTCATCAGCATCCACATTCAGTTCATAAGCTGAAATATTCTTAATAATTATTTTAACTGTTTCGTCATTTGCCGGTATTACATCGATATATACCCTTGAGTTGGGTAGAGCATATTTAAAAACATTTGACAAAAGATTTTCGATTACTCTCCAAAGAAGTCTTCCATCGGCATTTACCAATATGTTCTCAGTAGGAAGATTAGTTTTGAAATTAAGTTCCGATGCTTCAATTTTATCTGAAAGCTCTCCAAGCCCCTGAGTTATAAGTGATGCTACATTTATGTTTTCGAAGTTTACCGCAATATTGCCGCTTGTTGCTTTGGCTGCCTCAAACAAATCTTCTGTCAATGACTTTAACCGCTGGGACTTTGAATCGATTATACCAAGGTATTTTTCCGCATTCTCAGACTGCAGCCCTTCGTTTTTCAGAAGGTCAACATAAGTAATAATTGAAGTTAAAGGTGTTTTGAGATCATGAGAAACATTTGTAATTAATTCAGCTTTCATACGTTCAGCTTTAACCTGACTGCCTACAGCATTTTTCAGTCCGTCTGCTATTTTATTTATGGACACCGATAGCTGTTTCAGTTCGGGGAGACCCTGCTCAGGCAGGTTGTAGGTTAGTTCTCCGGCCCTGATTCTTTCAGCACCGTCCCTGATTTCTGTGAAAGTTTTTAAAGTTTTAAGTACAAAATACACAGCTACTACATTAACACCAACAATACCTATGAAACCTAATAATACGCCGGCTTCATCTGCCAGGAACAAAAGTGAGCAGATGAAAATAAGGAGGGCATATGCACCAAATATAAGCACAAGTCTCATTGCTAGAGGACTTCTATCAAATACATAGTTAATTCTGGACTTAAAACCATAATACATTTTTTTTATCTTTAAAAATATCCAGTTCAGTATTCTGAAAATCAAAGTATGTCTTATAACTTCATGCCTTTTAAGTCTTTTGGCAAACATTGTCATAAACAGCAGCCCGATTAGTGTGCCTAAAGCTATAATGACACTGAAAATTGCATATACAAGCGATGCATTAAAACTTATCTTATCACGGTAGTAATACGGCAAGAACTCCATAATTGGAGCAAAACACAGAGCTATGGCAGCTATGCTTACAGCTAATGCTATATCCAGATAGATTATATCAACTGCAATCAGATGAACACCATCTTTATCAGAACGCCTGCCGGCTGCATATAAGAGATATATAAAGCCTGTTAAAAATGAGAGTAGGCCTATGGCTGAAGTTTTTATACCTGCTAAGCCCTTACTGGAATTTTTCTCAAAAGTTGCAACTTCCGAATTGTATCTTTCATGTGACACTCCCAAATGAACCGTAGTGTTTTCCGGTATAGAATAAGCGTAGTGATATGTGCCCAAAAATTCATTGATGTTTTTATTTGTTAGCTGTACAGAGTAGGGGAGAGACTTATAATAATTTTCTATGCCGCTGTTGCCCGATACGTTTGTAAATGTTGTTTTATCATTTTCAACAACGGTATAATGTATACCCTCGTAGTTTTTCAAATAGTCCATTTGAACCTTGTAATCGGAAAGCTGCTGATTAATGTAATCATTTTTTACATCGTTTATCAATTTATCATATTTGTCATTTATTTCTTTTATATTCGAGTCTTTTTGAGCTTTCAACAGCTTAATCCGTTCCTGAATATCTTTAATTTTAATATCATTTATGATATCAGTGCTATCAGAAACATTGCCGTTTTGATCAATAATTATTTTTTGATCATTGAGTGAATTCTGGTACTGGTTTATAGAGTCAAAATAATTATCTTCCACCTGTTGAATGGCATTTTCCTGCTCATTTTTCAAGTTGCTTTTTCTATCATCGATTTGGATTTCATCCAAGGCAGCTCCAGATTTTATATGCTCCTCGCTCTTATACATGAAGGCAAGGTTTGAAACAGTATTGTAGGTTTGTGACAAAATATTCTTTCCTGTAATACTATCCTTAAATTCAGTATTCTGAATGGCGTCCTCAAAATATGGAGCCTGTAGAAGTCCATATGCAAGTGTTATCATACCCGCAACGCATAAAATAACCGCCAGAAACTTAAACCAGACGGAATATCTATAATTTTTCAATTTTGTATCCAATTCCCCACACCACCTTTAAATATTTTGGTTCTTTAGGATTGATTTCTATTTTTTCACGTATTCTTCTGATGTGCACTGCAACAGTATTTTCGGGACTAAAGGAAGGTTCATTCCAGACCTGTTCATAGATCTGATCTATGGAAAATACGCGGCCGGCATTCTCACACAGTAACTTTAATATCTTGTATTCAACCGGTGTAAGTCGTACCTGCTCATTATCAACTTTGACTTCTTTTGCAACGTCATCAACAATAAGTCCGCCTGACTTGAAAACTCCTGTTTTTGGAACAAAGCTGCCAAGGGAAAGGTATCTTCTTAAAAGTGATTTTACCCTGGCCAGTAATTCCAGGGGATTAAAGGGCTTGGTTACATAGTCGTCAGCTCCGAGATTGAGTCCAAGGATTTTATCGGTATCTTCTGATTTTGCACTCAGCATAAGAACAGGTATATTATACTTTTCACGTATTTTTGTTGTTGCTCTTATGCCATCCATTACAGGCATCATAATATCCATAATTACCAGTTGTATGTCTGATTTGTCAAAAACAGCCAGTGCTTCAGCCCCGTTATATGCTTTAAAAACCGTATAACCTTCGTTTTTCAAATATATTTCAATAGCTTCTACAATTTCCTTTTCATCGTCGCAAACAAGAATATTCACTTTCCAACCTCCGTATGTGAATGATTTAATATAAATGTTTCTATTTATCTAATCATTCCCTTTGATAATCCTAATCATTATATCACATCCTTACATTTCAATTTTCTCTTACCAGAATCAAAGAAATTAGTGAAAATGAATCTTTTATAATATGATAACAATGCCATCTTTCAAAGTTGCTGACATATTTCTTACAATTTTCTTAACATTAAGATATTGGAAGTTAAAAGATATTTCTTCTAATATATTGTTCAGTAACATAAAGTTGTTAGTAGAGAATTCAATTTATCTGGTAGATTTAGTTATTAATATTGAAAGGAGATTTACATGACGGAACAGGATAATACAAATGTATACAGTTCTGAGGACATTGAGAAAAACAAGGTCGTATCGGCACTTGCCTACATTCTATTCTTTTTACCGCTTATAGCTTGCGCAGATTCTCCCTTTGGCAGATTCCATGCCAATCAGGGATTGCTACTGCTTATAGTTGCAGTGGCAGGTAATATCGTGCTGGGAATTATACCATTCATAGGATGGGTATTACTTCCTTTATTCTCGCTGGCAACCTTTGTTTTTGCAATCTTGGGAATAGTAAATGCAGCAACCGGAAAGGCAAAAGAACTGCCCATCTTCGGAAAATTCAGAATTATCAGGTAGAACATCTGGTATCTCTTAACAATCATTTATAGAAGAGACAATTAAACCGTGTAGAGTCAATGATTTTTATACGGTTTTATTTTTTTAAAGCTATAGAGATATAACTGACTGCATGGTAAAATATACTTGTTAAAAATTTTGATAATATTGTTATTACTTGTTTGGAGATCTGATAAAATGATAAAACAAGTAATTTATATTCTCCCGGAAGAAAGTACTATCAGCCAGACTAAAATTAAACCTAATGCGTCAAATGCTTAATATTGATATTGAAATTGGATTGGAGTACCCTATGAAAAAAATTATACTTATACCTGATTCTTTTAAAGGAACAATGTCTTCTAAAGAGGTATGCGATATTATGAAAAAATCCATAAATCGTCACTTTCCTCGAACTGAAGTCGTTAGTATTCCTGTGGCTGATGGAGGAGAGGGAAGCGTTGATTCATTTCTGGAAGCAGCCGGCGGCAAAAAAATTCATGTGGGAGTAAAAGGTCCGTATTTCGAAGACCTTGAGAGCTTTTACGGGGTTCTCCCTGATAATACTGCGGTAATAGAAATGTCTGCAGCCGCCGGATTACCTTTGGTGGGCGAAAACAAGCATGTGGAGCGGACTACTACTTTTGGAGTGGGACAGCTTATGGAACATGCTGTAATTTCAGGCTGCAAACGAATAATAGTCGGGCTGGGAGGAAGTGCGACCAATGACGGCGGCACAGGGGCCGCAGCAGCATTGGGTGTTAAGTTTAAAAATGCCTATGGAAAAGAGTTTATTCCTTTAGGAGGCACATTGAATCTAATAGCTTCAATTGAGGCAGGTTCGGTAAATCCCATGCTTAATGATGTAGAGATTATTACCATGTGTGACATTGATAACCCCCTGTGCGGTGAAAATGGTGCTGCTGCCGTATTTGCTCCTCAAAAAGGAGCTGACGCCCATATGGTCAGGGTTTTGGACAGCAATTTAGCCCACCTGGCTGAAATAGTAAAAAGAGATCTTGGCAAAGAAATAACTGATATACCGGGTGCAGGAGCAGCTGGGGGTATGGGAGGCGGCATGGTTGCTTTCTTTAATAGCAGGCTGCAGATGGGAATAGACACAGTTCTGGATACGGTGGGCTTTAACTCCGTCCTGTCGGGCGCAGATCTGGTTATTAGCGGAGAAGGGAAAATAGACAGTCAATCCCTGAGAGGCAAAGTTGTCATTGGCTGCGCCCGGAGGGCGAAAAAAGCCGGGGTGCCTTTGCTTGCTGTGGTTGGTGACATAGGTGACAATATTGATGCTGCTTATGATGAGGGAGTCAGCGCCATCTTCAGCATAAACAGAGCAGCACTGCCCTTTGAACAGGCTAAAAAGCGCTGCAAGAATGATATGGCGCGGACAATGGATAACCTGGCAAGAATAATAAAGGTGTTCAAAATATAGAAGTTATTTAATTTTTATCAATATAGAAAATGGTTCGGGAGAAAACCCCGAACCATTTTTACTAATATATTTAAATATGGAAGTTTTTTATATGTTAAAATCATATTTAAAAATGTTTTGGTAAGGCTCGGCACTAATGGCCTTGGTAACATTTGTTCCATTCAAGGTAAGTCTGTGACCACAGCTTTCACATCTAAAGGTAAGACTATTAAGTCTTTCGAGTTCTTCCTCAGGAAGATTCAATAAGACACTGTCACAAATACAACATCTAACTGTGCGAAAATTCAACTTTTTCCCTCCTATTCTAAAATAAGTATATTCTTAGTTATATGAATATGTACCTGTTTTTAGAACAAAAATTCTAAAAATCAGTCACTAAAATATATTACATTATTTCCCATAAAACAAAAGCATGTTTTTATTCATATGAGAGGTTTGTTGTACAAGCCAGTCATAATTTATAAAATTCTGAATATAGTTTTATAACGCATAGGTCAAAATAAAATTTTCCGGCTGTAGAAAAATTTTATACCTTAAGTGCGTTTCAACTAGGCACAGGTGTCCTCAAGGACACCATGCACATCTGTTGCCTTGTTATAAATTTTTTTTTAATCCAATCGTTATTTATGGAGGCTGTTATGAGAGAAGCTGCAAGATTTGAAGGAAATTCTTACTGCAATGGATCAAATATGGAAAGCAACAAAGGCAATTTTTCAAGATTACCAATAATACTATGCGCAGTTGCAGGGATTCTAATCGGAGGACTGGCCTTTAGAGCCGCATACGGAAACATAAACATATCGGATTTAAAAATCGGAGCTCAGTCCGGGAGTCAGGCAGAAAAGACTGATTCCTTTGGTGTTATAAAGGATATCATATTTCAGGCTTTTGGTATGGATCGTTATAATCCGATTACAATATTAAACTCAAATTCTACTTTTTTTGAGGAATACTACAAAAATGATTACCTTAAATTCATAGCGGAAAAAGAGCAGCAGAAACTGGAAGAACAAATAGTTTCCATTGATGAGGTTCATGATGATCCTCCTAAGACAAGTGTGGAACCTGCTGAAGCAAGTCCTGAAAGTACAGTTTCATCAGGTACTGGTGCATTGAAGGAGGTATCCAGCAGTATTACTTTTGAAAGTGATGTAGACAGTAGTGATCAGTTGAAGAATCCTACGGTCACAAACGGTAAAATCAAAGTGGTGAACGAAACTAAATACAATATTGATATAAATAAACTGTTAAAGGAGCCTCTAAAACTTAATCCTGTAAAAACTGGACCTCAGATATTTGTTTATCATACTCACACGACAGAAAGCTTTCTGAGAAATGTCAGCCAGCTTAATAACAGCGCAAATGTACCCTCTAGAACCACAGACAGCAATTATAATGTAGTGAGAGTAGGAGATGCATTGATAAATAATTTGAAAAAATTCAAGATAAATGTTCTTCACAATACAACAATACATGATAAGGATTATAACAGTTCATATGTTAAATCTCTGGGTACCCTTACCAACTATGTAGAAAAGTATCCATCACTAAAAATGACAATTGATCTTCACAGAGATGCTGCAGGAGATGACAAACTGAGAGTTGCCAAAAAAATTAACGGAAAAGATTATGCACAGATAATGTTTGTTATTGGAACTGATTCCAAGCTTAGCAACCCAAAATGGAGGGAAAACTTAAAACTGGCATTAAAACTGCAATCAAGGCTGAACGAAATAGCTCCGGGGATTGCTAAACCAACTTACATAAGCAAAAACAGGTATAACCAGCATTTGACAAATGGATCGGTAATAATTGAAATAGGAGGGGACGGAAATGTCATTGATGAGTGTGTAAGAAGTACCGGATATTTGGCACAGGCAATCAATGACGTTATATATAAAAATAAATATTAATGATTAAATTTATTCCTGCCAGTCAAAAATAAGTATCAAAAAGATGTTTATTTTGGAGGTAATTTTGGCACGGAAAATCAGGTTCAGAAAAAAAAGGCTTTATAATATCAGAATTTTTATTGTTATGATTATGTTTTTTGCTGTTACAGCTGGTGGCTTAGCTGCGGTTGATCTGAATAAAAGCTATGTACTGTACGGATACCAGGAGTTTGAAATGATAAAAGTTGATGAAGTTGAGAAAGATATATATCAACTTTCAATTTTTAATGAAAAATTTAGTTTGAATTTTAAATATCTGAGAAGAGATTTTGATAGAATTAGAAATTTTTTCAATAAAGTTTGAAAAAATATGTAACTTTTTTGTCACCATTACGTCTAAAGAGTATGCTAATATTTTTACTGACAGCTGATTATTAATGGCGCCCCTATACAGCAAAAGACAAAATATACCGCCGGTTGATATGACTCCTGACTATTGTTTGAGAGTAAATAAGACGGGATCAAAGAGAGGATATGATGTAATGAAAAAAATAATATCACTGATTTTGGCTGTACTGATACTCGTAACTTCATTTTCAACATTTGCAGGAGCGGAAGCAGCTAAGTCCAAAGTGAAGGTTGAACCTGGCAAAATTGAGAAACTGGAAGAAAATTTGAGTATTAAAGTTATTTACCCTTATTTATCGGGATTCAGCACAGCAGCCAAGCTAAATGAGACAATCAGGAACAAAAATATAAGTAACATTGGAAATTTTAACAATTATTATAAAGAATTAAAGGAAGAACTGAAAAATGCCGGAGAAGAAATGAGCCCTATAGGTTTTTCTTTGGAATCATATTTTGATTACAATATAAGCGGAAGCCTGTTATCTCTGATAATAAGCACATATGAATACACCGGTGGAGCCCATGGTATGTCATATGTTGAAAGCTATAATGTAAATACCGGAACCGGGGCAACTTTGACGTTTGATTCCCTTTTCAAAAACAGCAATTATAAAAAAATTATCCTACAAAAAATCTACAAATTGATAGATAAAGAAAAAGAGCTTTATTTTGATGACGCCAAGAAAACAGTGGCTGCGTTAAACAGCAATTATCAATTTTATATCGACGGCAACAAACTGGTCATATATTTTGGTCTTTATGAGTTAAGACCTTATGCCGGAGGGATGCCGGTATTTGAGATTAATGCCCGTGAATTGAAAGGATATCTGAAGGATGATATATACTCCCAGATGATCAATGCAAAACCCCTTGAGAAAGTCAGATTCAACGGTACAAGTCTGAAGCCTCAGGTAAATACTTATGAGCAGAGCTATTCCCTGATGGTTCCTTTGCAAAGCATTGCAAAGCTCCTGGGATACAAGGTTACCTGGCATGCAACCAAAGGTTGGGGAGTTGCCGGAGGATATTTAAAAAATAATGTAAACAGCTATTATTCTGATAAATCTGAAAAAGTAAAACTGGATTTGCCTCCTAAAGCAAAAGGTAATACACTATATGTTCCTAACACATATTTTTCAGAAGTATTAAAGGAAGATGTATTTTATGACGGTAAAGCATTAAGAATTTTTAAAATTAATTCTACTCAGCAGAAAATGTTTGATCAGTTAATCGGTGATTTTGTATCACCCGGGAGTGCAGAGGAAAGTGTTAAAGAATATGCCCAGGCAGTACAAAAAAGAAATGGTGCTGTTCAGTATGCTTTGATGTCTGAAGCCTTGAAAGCAAAAAACAGGGCTGCATTTGAAGAATTGAACTGGGTTACAGGTGTTTCAAGCCCATGGGTAACAAGCTATGATATTAAAAAGGCGGATAATGGAAAATATGATATCGTATTTCATTGGGCTACCTCTGCCGGAAACGCCGGTGACAGCACGACACAGCTTACTGTTGCCCAAATAAAGGGGACAGAATACTGGGAGATAACCGGAAGCAAGGAATTGGAGCAGTAATCAGAAGTTTGCCATTGGTTTGCTAAATGCTATAATTTAGCATTAAAAAAAGTCAATTACCTGTTCGAACTCTTCCCTTCAACTGGTAATTGACTTTTTTATTGTATTTGCATATATATATTTTAAGAAAAATTCAATTGTTCAAGTACAAACACGTAGATAGATCGGTTTCGCAACATTTGTTTTTCTTTAGGTAATACTAACAGATGAAGATTATAGAGCCGCATTTCGCCGCACCCGTTGCGGCTCATTCCGGCCGTGTTATTAGCCTCGAAAAGCTTGCAGAACCGGCAAACTTTTCTGCGGTAATAACAGCCAAGGAAGATTATATTGCGATAAAACGCCGCAAGCTTATCAGTTGCGCCGCTTTATCCGCTTGCTATTATTTGAGAAAACTTGCTATGTAGCACTTTTCTCAAATATAGCGACAGATGAAGATTATTGAGCCGCATTTCACCGCACCCGTTGCGGCTCATGCCGGCCTATGTTATAATAAATTGCTAACTTATGTGCAAATATTTGAAACGAGCTGTGGAGGATATGGAATGCCAAGTGAAAGACAAAAATATATTAGAAATTTTTGCATTATTGCTCATATAGACCATGGAAAATCTACTCTTGCAGACAGGCTGCTGGAGAAAACCGGTGTGCTTACTTCAAGAGAAATGCAGGAACAGGTTCTTGATAATATGGAACTTGAGAGGGAAAGAGGTATCACTATAAAAGCACAGGCTGTCAGAATGGTATATAAAGCCCCTGACGGACATGAATATATTTATAACCTTATTGATACCCCGGGCCATGTTGACTTTAACTATGAGGTATCAAGAAGTCTGGCTGCCTGCGAAGGCGCAATTCTGGTCGTTGATGCGGCTCAGGGTATAGAAGCTCAGACACTGGCAAATGTGTATCTTGCCCTTGAACACAATCTTGAAATAATGCCGGTTATAAATAAAATTGACCTTCCGAGTGCACAGCCGGATGTAGTAAAAAAGGAAATAGAGGACGTTATAGGATTGGATGCTTCTGATGCTCCGATGGTATCAGCCAAGAACGGCTTAAATATAGAAGAAGTCCTTGAAAAAGTTGTTCATATGATTCCCTGTCCGGATGCAGATGAAGATGCACCACTGCGTGCATTGATTTTTGACTCCTTTTATGACAGCTATAAGGGTGTAATAGTATACATGCGGGTAAAGGAAGGAACTGTTAAAACCGGTGACACTATCCATATGATGTATACCAAAAAGGAATTTGTTGTTACTGAATTAGGTCATCTGAAACCGGGAGGACTTTCACCTGCCAGTGAACTCAGAGCAGGTGATGTTGGTTACATTGCTGCCAGTATTAAAAATGTCAGAGATACACGTGTTGGAGACACAATCACACTTGTTGATAATCCTGCAAAGGACCCGCTTCCGGGTTACAAAAAGGTAAATTCCATGGTATTCTGCGGGATATATCCTGCTGATGGAGCTAAATACGGAGATCTTAGAGATGCTCTTGAAAAGCTTCAGCTTAATGATGCGGCGCTTACCTTTGAGCCTGAGTCTTCAGTTGCGCTGGGATTTGGTTTCAGATGCGGTTTCCTTGGACTTCTTCATATGGAAATAATACAGGAAAGGCTTGAAAGAGAGTATAATTTTGACCTTGTTACTACTGCTCCAAGTGTTATATATAAAGTTACAACGACTAATGGAGATGTTTTAACCATAGACAATCCTACAAACCTTCCTCCTGTTACAGAAATTGACATGATGGAGGAACCGATCGTGAAAGCTACAATTATGGTTCCAACTGAATATGTAGGTAATATTATGGAGCTTTCACAGGAGAGAAGAGGCGTTTACAAGGACATGTCCTATATTGATGAGGGCAGAGCAATGCTGACTTACGAGATGCCGTTGAATGAAATAATCTATGACTTCTTTGATGCGCTTAAGTCAAGAACAAAGGGTTATGCATCCTTTGACTATGAACTCACAGGTTATAGAGAATCTGATCTTGTAAAGCTGGATATCATGTTGAATGGTGAAATAGTTGATGCATTATCCTTTATAGTCCATCGGGAAAAATCAGTTTCAAGAGGCAGAAGAATGTCTGAAAAGCTTAAGGAATCAATACCAAGACAGATGTTCGAGATACCTATTCAGGCATGTATCGGTGGCAAGATTATTGCTCGTGAAACCGTCAAAGCCTTCAGAAAAGATGTTTTGGCAAAATGTTACGGCGGTGACATAACAAGAAAGAGAAAGCTGCTTGAAAAGCAAAAGGAAGGTAAGAAACGTATGCGTCAGGTAGGCTCTGTCGAAGTACCGCAGGAAGCCTTCATGAGCGTATTGAAACTGGATTAAAATATATAATAATTAAAAGGCATTGGAGGATTTTCCAATGCTTTTTGAATATCAGTCCGTAGAGGTCCATAATTATTATGAATCCCTTTTTTGCAGTTAATTATTAAAATTATGTTATGGAGGAATAATTGTGTCACAGGAATACTTGTCATGGTTGCGCGAATACTTGAAAGAAACATATAAAACTCCCATACTTGAGAATTTTCTTGGCTTGGAAGTAGTAGAGCTTAGTGAAGGGAAAATAGTCTACAGTGTAAAGATTAATAATGAGCATTGCAATATGTATGGTTTTGTACATGGTGGAACCCTTGCCTCCATTTCTGATGTTGCAATGGGAGTTTCCTGCATTACTCATGGGAAGCGAGTAGTTACAATAGATATGAACATCAGCTATATAAAAAATACACCTGTGGGAAGTACCCTAACTGCTGTTGGGGAAGTTATAAGCAACGGCAGAACCATAATGCGTGCTTCAGGTGAAGTATATGATGAAAAACATCAATTGCTGGTAAAGTCCCAGGCTTCTTTCTTTGTGACGGGAGAGTTTGGTGAAAATGAAAAGTAAGTATGCAATTTGAAGTTCCTTTTTAGGTAAAGGCTATGCAACTGAAATAGGATCGCAGCTGAATGACTTGTCTCGGTCTGCAGGAATTCAGAGATGAAATGGATTTGTTCTATAAAATTGAAAGAAATTATAAAAGTAAAATTGATTAATGTAATTCTGTTTGTAATATATGGCATTTTTGAAGCGTTTCACCATAAAATTTGTAAACCCTTTGGGTTTACTGGCATCACATTAGTTCTTTTAGCATTTTCCATCATCAATTATTCTATTTTCCAAATATTCCAGCAATGTCACATCGAATAGTTTTTTTTGTTAAGGTAAAAATAATAAAATAAATCAGGTTTTGGAACAACTTATTAAGTAAGTTGTTCCTTGGGTTTCATCAAATGCACTTAATTTCGCCATACAGTTATAACGAGGCAAAAAAAGATGTCCCCCACCTTTACAGGTGGCAAGTACCTATTTGCTTTTCAAGGTGAAAGGCATATCCATGTTGTCCCATTGGACACCTTTGTCTCGTCGAAACGCCAGAGGTAAGAAAATTTTTTTACAGCCTAAAAATTTTCTATTGAACCGATGCGTTACAAGTCATACAACAAAAATGTGAAAGGATGGATCTGATGAAAGCTGTGATTATGGCAGGCGGAGAAGGTTCACGGTTAAGACCGTTGACCTGCAATCGCCCAAAGCCAATGGTACCAATTGCTAACAAACCGGTAATGGAACATATTATTGAACTACTAAAAAAGTATGGTATTAAAGATATTGCAGTTACCCTTCAGTATATGCCCGAAATTATAAAAGATTATTTTGGAGATGGAAGCGATTTTGGAGTAAACTTGAACTACTACACCGAGGATACTCCTTTAGGAACAGCCGGAAGTGTTAAAAATGCTGAAGAATTTTTAGATGAACCCTTTATTGTTATCAGCGGAGATGCATTGACAGATATTAATCTGGAGATGGCCCTTGCATTTCATCGTAAAAGACAGGCAGTTGCCACACTCGTTTTAAAAAGGGTAGAAAGCCCTATTGAGTATGGTGTCGTTGTTACGGACCAGACGGGAAAAATAACTCGATTTCTGGAAAAACCCAGTTGGGGTGAAGTTTTTAGTGATACTGTCAACACAGGAATATATGTTTTAAATCCTGAGATTTTAAACTATATAAAACCCATGCAAATGTTTGATTTCAGTAAGGATGTGTTTCCTGCCCTGTTAAAAGAAAACCGGCCTATGTTTGGTTTTGTATCTGAAGATTACTGGTGTGATATAGGAGATCTTGACGCATACGTTTCTGTTCACAACGATATTTTGGACAAAAAGGTCGACATAAAAGTAGATGCTGAAGAAATCCGCCAGGGCGTGTGGGTTGGTGAAGGAGCAGTTATTTCAAAGGAGGCAAGTATAAAACCTCCTGTTTTTATCGGTAAAAATTCAATAATAAGGGCAGGCAGCAGTATAGGCAGTTATACGGTAGTTGGAGCCAACAACCATATTTTTGAAGGCAGTTCAGTTAAAAGAAGTGTTCTGTGGAAGGGCTGTGTTTTAAAGAGCCACACCCAGATCAGAGGAAGTGTGCTCTGTAATAAGATTCAGGTAAATGATAGAGCTTCCTCATTTGAAGGAGCCGTCATAGGTGACAAATGTATTCTTGGAAAAAGTGCATCAATAAAACCTGGTGTAAAGGTATGGCCAAACAAGAAAATTGACAGTGACACTGATGTTTGTTCCAATCTGGTTTGGGGTTCAAGGTATACTAAAAACCTCTTTGGAAACAGAGGTATTCTTGGCGAAATTAATGTTGATATTACCCCTGAATTTGTATCAAAACTTGGAGCTACCTATGGTTCAATATGCAAGAAGGATTCAAAGATAGGTGTCAGCTGTGATGATGTTGATGCGCTGAAAATGCTGAAAAATTCATTGATATCTGGGCTGCTCTCTTCAGGAATTGAGGTCTATGATATTGGAGCGACTCTTTTACCGGTTACAAGATCGGCAATAAGGTTTTACAGCTTAAATGGAGGTATTCATATTTCTGCGTCGGGACAGGAACATGATATGCTTGTAATAGATATTTTAAATAAATCCGGAAGCAATATTGACAGGGGCGAGGAACGTAAAATTGAAAATTTGTTTATCCGGGAAGATTTTGTCCGTTGCTCGGTAAATGAAATAAAGCCTGTTGTCATCGTTCCTGAGCACAGCATTTTCTATAGCAGGAATATACTCAACAGTGTTCAGGGCAAGGAGCATAACTACAGGATTGCATTAATAGTAAAGTCTGAGCTGGTCAAAAAAGTGGTTGAAAGAGTACTTTCAGAACTTAAATGTGAATATGCCTTTATTAACCAAAAGCTGGACGGAAACTATAAAAAGAAGGAAAGCATGTTTTCTGATATCAAAGCTCTGACTACCACGGTAAAACAGGGCAAGTTTGATATTGGAGTATATCTGGAGAACTCAAATGAAAAAATGATGCTTGTAGATACAAAAGGGAGGGTTATTGCCGACGATATGTTTATGGCTCTTATCAGCCTTATTCATTTAAAATCCACCAAGGGCAATACAGTTGTGGTTCCATTGAATATCAGCAATGTTATAGAAAGAATAGCAAGTGAACATGAAGGAAATGTTGTAAGAACTAAAACTTCAATACAGGAACTTATGAAAAAGATGCTCTGTGATGATAACACCAATAATTCCAGTGGGTTTTTTGATATGAATTTTGATGCCATTGCGGGACTGGTAAAAATAATTGATTATATGGCACTAAATGATGTAACACTTGATGAAATGGCGGATATGATACCTGATTTTCATATTCTCAAAAAAGAGGTTAAATGTCCCTGGTCGGCTAAAGGGAAGGTAATCAGAGCTATTATTGAAGAAAATGACAGCGGACAAATCGAAACAACCGAAGGTGTAAAAATTGTTGGTGATAAAGGCTGGGTGCTTGTATTGCCGGATGCCGAAAAGCCGGTCTGTAAAGTGATAAGTGAGGGTTTTTCCGAAGAGTATGCGGCAGAACTTACTGATATCTATGTCAATAAAGTTAAAACCATAAGTCAGGATAATGTCAGCAGTAGTTAAACGTTACTAAAGGAATATCTCCAAAAGAAATATTGCCTGAATAAATATCTGAGGCCATTGCAGATCAGAATAAAGTTTTTACAGCCCTGTGTAATTGAAAAATATCAATTTACAGGGCTGTTTATTTGTATTTTATTATTTGCAAAGGTATAATTAATTTAATAGACACAAGGTAAACATATTTTAGGCTTATTTAAATTATGACTTTGCTGTCTGCATAAAAACATAAGATAGAAACTGGAAACGGAGTCTGGTAATGAAAAGTATAAAAAAAGCCCTGATAATAATTATTTGCATTTGTGTTTCTGCCTGGAGCTGCTTATTCCCGGCAGTACTGGTAGAGGCTGTCACAACAGGACAGAAGCTATATGTGGCAATAGGAGATTCGATTACGTCGGGATACGGCCTGGAAAGCTTTCAAAATAATGATTTAAAGAATAAAAACAGTACATACAATTTTGTCACAAAACTTGGCAGGAAGCTGGGAATGAAAACTCTTAACCTTGGAGTTGAAGGGGTAGATAGTACCATGCTATTAAAAGCAATAAGCAATCCTTCGACTGAAGATGAAAAAAATGCTGTAGCGCAAATCAGAAATGCTAACCTTATTACACTTTCCATAGGCGGAAATAATGTTTTTATACCACTTTTGAATTCTATTAATGATGGAATAGGAAACGGAAAAAATATTTTTAATGCAAACGCCACAGAAATTCAAAATGCGCTGATAAAGTTGCTTTTTAATGAAGATGAGATTGAAAAACTGAAAAAAAATATCTCCAATGGAGCAGATGTTTTTGCAGATGATGCCAAAGCGAAAAAAACCGGTGATTTTTCAAAAATAATAAGTACGGTAAAAACGCTTAACCCCAAGGCAAAAATAGTTGTTCAGACAATATATAATCCGTATGATTTGATTTTTGCGGATTCCATAGGAACCGCCATAAACAGGATGAATGCTGAAATAGTCAGAGGTTCGGAAAATGGGAAAAATTACAAGGTGGCAGATGTTTATTCCGCCTTCAACAAAGCAAAAGCCGAAACACAATTGGTTAATGCAGATACGGGAAAATCCTTTGATCCGCATCCTACCCAAAAGGGACATGAGGTAATATATACACTGGTAGCATATGCAGCTGGAAATGACACACTGCCATATTCAGTGAAATTAAATATTGTCAAAGGTAAGGCTTCTGTCAGAATATCCGCCGGAGAACTGCTTCTGACATTTGCTCCGTCTGCAGGCTACAAGCTGCCCAAGAGTATTTTCTTGACGATAGGTAAAAGTCAGAAAACTGCTTTGGTTCTCAAAAATGGCGTGGCAGCTGTCCCCATAGCAGACGTTGGCACAGATATTACCGTTACGGCAGTTTGTACAAAGTAGTCTATAAATTAAAGCCCATTCCACTTCTTAGGGGTGGAATGGGCTTTTGAAATATTTTCTTTTATGTTACATCTCTCCAACAGGGTCATAGGTTCTGTCAACTACGGGCTCAAAATAAAAATCAATGTGCAGGGGAGCCTTTCCTTCTAGTCCGGCTGAAGTTACCGGTGAAGTATGGAAAGCTATTCTGTACTCAAATTCAGGTTCCTTAACTCTGTCCCTTGCATTAATGTCATATGGAAGGCCTTCTATTTTATATATTCCTTTTGTCTCCAACTGCTTTATAAACCAGTTCAATTCATCATTATCATTAACATCCATGCATGGAATATTGCCTTTTTTCATTTCATCTATAATCTGTGAAATCTCACCGGTTTGATATCTTTCTTGATAAAACATCTGAAATCCTCCTTAGTAGTAATAACAGTAGTATAGTATAATTAGTTCAGCAAAAATTATATTATAACTATACCACATTTACCGGACATAAATCAAAAAGTTGTGCTACGTGAAAAAATAACTGATACCGGTACATATTTTATGGTGTATGATATTTTATTTTTTGGAGGATGATATGAGAGTATTTTTTGCAATAGAATTTGAAGAAGAGATTAAAGAATATTTATATTCTGTTCAACAAGAGGTTAAGAGGAATTGCAGCGGAGGTAATTTTTCTCATAAGGAAAACTTCCACCTGACTTTGAGGTTTATGGGTGAACAAAGTCCTCAACAAATAACTGTGTTGAAGAATGCTTTGCTTGAGACTGCTGAGAAACTGAAGGGTTTTGAACTTAAACTTAATAAATTGGGCAGTTTTAATAAGGGGAATAAAAAGATTATTTGGTTAGGGCTTCAACGCAGTGGTGAACTTCAGATATTATACAAAAAGCTTGAAGGAGTACTGGAAAAAGAAGGCTATGCAAGGGAAGACCGTGGCTATAATCCTCATATCACGCTGGTAAGGGAAGCCAGACTGGATGAGAAAGTTGTAGAAATCGAGAACATAAACATAGAGAAACTGACTGTAAGGGTTAAAACCATATCGCTGATGGAAAGTGCCCGCGTAAACAATAAGCTCGCTTATACAGCCATACAAAAGGCTGGATTGATTTAACTTTAATTACACCTGGTTGAAGTACTTTCACCATCCTCAAAGAAACACGATATGCTTAGAAAACTTAACTTATACGCTCTGACAGGTATTAGGGAATTCTGGCTGGTGGATACTGATAAAAAAATAGTTTATACGTATCAGTTTGAAAATAAAATTATTGTTGATAATAATGCTTTTTTTAAAAGCGACTTTTTAAAATCAGTTGTTTTTGAAGGTCTTGAGGTTCCTCTCGAGGAAGTATTTATATAATGGCAGCTGTTAGATTTAGACATGTATTTAAGCATGTATATAGATATGTATTTAAGTTATGTATTTAAACAGGGTAGCAGGATTTTTAATAACTACCCTGTTACAAATCAATTAATCTTTTATATAGCTTATTTCATTAAGATCTTCAAATTCTACTGTGAAGTTTCCTTTTGTTTTTTCAAGCAGGTCTCTTTTCAAATAAATACATATTCTGTCTGAAGGGCCATTGCTGCGTAAGGATACCATGTCTTTCAAAGTGCCGTTTCCGGGCAGAAGGACGTCTTTTATTACATTGCCGCTTAAAGAACTGCTCCGGTTTTCAGAGTTAACAATCTTAAGAGTACTTAAAATGCTGCTGGTTTTGTTTCCTTTTATATCATGAATAAAATACATATCAGCATATAGAAATTCAGGCCCTTCGTTTGCTTCATAGATGCCTTTGAGATACAGCGTAGAATTTTTGTATCTTGCCAACGGTATTTTGTAATCAATATTCGCAGCCTTATATGCAACGCTATAGTCATCTGTAAACATTTTTGAGTTGAACTCAACCTTTAAATCAACCGGTTTTTGATCTGTTATTTTATAGCCGTTTTCATTAAAGATATTCTGAGAGTAAGCATTATTTGATTCAAAACTTACTTCGGGCAGGAAAAGTTCAGCATGGTATTCAGGAATACTGTACAGGCATAGAACCTTATTATCTTTATCAATGACGGTGATTTTACGTAATTGGCCAAAGCTCCTGGTTTCAAAAGTATAACCCTGCTTATCTGCTATTGGGATTTCTATGGTTTTCTCTGTTCCTTCAACCAGCATTTCATTACCCAATGCAAAAAGGCGCTCATCATTTATTATAATATTTGCAAAAGGATAGTTTCCTGATGCAGTACCGCCTGCAAGAACTATAGGCGGTTTTTGTTCTGAAAAACCCTGAACTTTCCTGCTTAAAAGCTTATTACTCTTTGTATCCTTCCAAAGTTCAAAGTAGCCTGTTGTATTTCCCTGCTGAAATAATACTACAGTGTAAAAGTCATATATCTTTGTGGTGCCAATGGCGTTAATTTTTTCATTTTCAATGAATGCGGAAATTTCTTCGGAAGTGACAACTCCCCAATTGTTTATATCCGTAGTTTTGTCAAAAGCTTTAAGCTGTCCTGATATTCCACCTGGGGCTTTTTCAAAAATTGAAAAGCCGGCAGAGTAGGAAAGCTCGAAAAAGGCATTATTGTAATTAAGTTCACTAATATCGAAGTCAAGTTTGTTTTCAGCAGAAATATTAAAGTCCTTACTGGTATACACTAAATTTGATTTGCTCCCATCAGGCGGGCCGTCAAATATTTCGAGCTTGCAGTCATAAAGCTTTATTCTGCTGTTATTATGAATTTGAAGATCTATGTTTTGCAGGTTGTTTTTTGAACCGGCAGATGTGACACTGAGTAATATATTATTCTGCAAATTCATTTTTTCTTCAGCTGTCCCGGAATAGTTTGAGGGTGAGCTGCATAGAAAAACTCCCAGGATAACAAACAAAACAATAGCCGCAAAACTCAGGGTATACTTCTTTTGGGAAAAGTTTGCAATACTTATTATTCTGTCCTTTAAAGTTGAATTATTTTGATTTATTCCGGCTGAAATAATCATAGTTCCGGGGCTGTGTATATGTTTTCGTGACATTTGCAAAATTGTCCTGCCATAGCTGTGTATTTGTTCCTCTGTCATAAAAAGCATTGCAAAGGCATCTGCACAAAGCTCCTGGTTACGTTTCAAAACAAAGCTGCTGTACCATATCACAGGGTTGAACCAATGAACACCACAAAGGATGGACCATAAAAGATTAACCGGTAAATCAAGACGCTTTATGTGTGCCAGTTCGTGAAGCAGTATGGCCGACAAAGCTTTACTATCCATTGTATCCAGCATGCCTTTGGGAATAAGGACAATGCTGTTTTTCAGGCCAAATACACATGGGGAGCTTATTTCAGAACTTTCCTTAACTGTGACCTTCCTCTTTATGTTCAGTTTGCTTTTAAGCTCATTAATAATTATTTCCGGGATTTCCGCTCTCCTTAGTTGTCTGATTTTCCTGCAAAATAAGATATTTGAAAGTGAAATGTACATAATAATAAACAGCGCTATAGAAAACCAGATATAGGCAAGTATAAGCTGAAGCGTTATTTGGATAGAGGCAGCTCCGGTACCCGGGTAAATGTTTTCCTGTTCCGGAGTAGCAGTATTCTCAGGTTGTGGTTTTGCAGCAGTTGGTGTTGAGCCCTGAGAGGTATTTGAGGCATTATTTTTCGTAAGACTGTCCCACGCCCGGTTCCCGGTGGGATTTTCAGGTTTGTGGTTTTTGTCGGGTTTCATGAAATCTGAAACGCTGGAACCGAAAACATTGAACAGGCTTAAAGGGGTTTCGGGAAGTACAGGTATAATAAGGCGAATTAATACGAAAACCCACAAAAAACAGGACAGTCTGGGATTAATGCGATTTTTAAACAATCTGCCGATAACGAGAATTATTATTGCCACAATAGAGGCTTTAAAACTCAATGAGACTATATTTGAAAATATAACTGAAAGAAGATTATTTAAATTGTTCATTTGCTCTTATCACGCCTTTGCTTCAAAATATTCTCAAGCTCGGAAATTTCCCTGTCGCTTAAATCGGTTTCCTGAATCAGGGAAGCGAGCACAAGACCTGCTTTTCCTTTGATAATTCTCTTTAAAAAGGATTTGCTCTCGGTTTCCAGTGCGCTGCTCTCATCGATGATAGGGAAATAATAGTATATGCGGCTGTCGGATTTATCCTGTTCAAACCTCAAAGCCCCCTTATCCAGCAGCCTTCTCAAATAAGTTCGAATAGTCCCGTCGCTCCATTTGTTTTCCCTGGCAACCTCAGCAGATACCTGCGAAGCAGTTAGCCCCGGTTTGAGCCATAAAACCTTCATAACCTGCCATTCCGCTTCAGAAATTTGAAGCTGCCTGTTTGTTTTCTTAGCCATAAAATGTTCTCCAGTCAGAAAATAATCCATAATACATATACTCGGTTCTTCAGCACAATGCTTACTCTAATAGTTGATTTATCCTCATGCTTTATTAACCTAATACAAATGTATTTAATAATATAATACATTTGTATTAGGTTTAAGTCAATATTAAGATATATGAAAAATATGCCAATTTGGAAATGCAATTGAACTGGCCTTTACAAAATGGTAAAATGGAAATCTGGAAACAAAAGAAATCCTGACCAGAATATAAGTTATGGAGGGAATATGATAAAAAAAACAATTGCAAAAGCAGTTTGCATCATGTCGGCAGTTATTTTTATGACATCCAGTACATTCGCAGCCGGTAATGTGACACTGAAGATTGACGGGAAACAGGTTAATGATGCCGTAAGGGTCATTAACGGAAAGCAGTACATACTGGTAGACAGCCTGACAAACAACCTGGAGGGCATCACTGTTAACAAAGACAGCAAAAGTGTTGAAATAAATACCGATACAAATAGAATATCAAAAATTATAAACAAGGTAAGCCCTTCGGTTGTGGGGATTATCGGCAAATTAAAAGAAAGCAGCTATGACTACAGCGAATATACTGACAACCTGATATTCGGGACTGGTGTTATATATAGAAGTGACGGGTACATAATTACTAATGCACATGTTGTAAAGGACATGGAATCAATAGTGGTGGTACTATCCGACAGTAAGGCATATAAGGCCCGCTTAAAGGCAATAGACGACAGTCTTGATCTTGCAGTTATTAAAATTGACAAGGGCGGACTGACCCCTGCAGTGTTTGGAAATATGACCAGTGTAGCAGTAGGACAGGAAGTAGTTGCCATCGGAACTCCTCTTTCCTTCAACTTAAGAAATTCTGCAACAAAAGGTATTATAAGTGGCATGAACAGATCAACCGACGGAGAGTATAGATTTATCCAGTCTGATGCAGCCATAAATGGAGGAAACAGTGGAGGACCTCTTGTAAATATGAAGGGAGAGGTTATAGGTATTAACTCTGTAAAGCTCATTGGCTTCGGAGTAGAAGGTCTCAATTTCTCAATTCCGGTGGATACTGTTAAATATGCCATCAGTCACTTTGAAAAGTTCGGCAAGATAAAAAGACCGTATCTGGGAATTGTATTTTCCGAAAGTATAACCTCGCAATACGGATTGCCCGGTACAACCGGAGGACTTATGATTAGGGATATCATAGAAAATTCTCCTGCAGAACAATATGATATTCATGTGGATGACAAGCTTGTTTCAGTTAACGGAGTAGAGGTTAATTCCATAATTGATTATAACGAAGAAATGAAAAAGTATCTTCCCGGCGACAAGGCAAACTTCAAATTAATCCGGGATAATAAACAACTGACCGTTAAGGTAACCTTCGGAGAAAAATAAAGGATGTGACTATGAATATGAGAAAAACCTTTTTAAGTATATTGATTATGATTTCCATATTATTAACCTGTTTTGTTAATACATATGCCGCAGCCAATGTTAAACTGACACTTGAACTTAATGTTGGAAGTACCTCAGCCAAAATAAACAGTATTGTATCCAAAGTTGAAAAACCCTATGTGGTCAACCAGACAATCATGCTGCCGCTGGAATGGTTTACAACAGCAGTTGGAGCTGAAGTAAACAAGAAAACTTCAAAAGTCACTGAAATAATCTATGGGGAAATGAATGCTGAAATTACTACAGGTTCATTAAACTATACAGTAAATTCAGAAACAAAAAAGCTAACTGTTCCGCCGGCTGTAAAAAACACCAAGCTAATGGTACCGCTTGATTTTATATCTAAAAACTTTCCTGTTACAGTAACAAGTGATATTAAAAAGGGTACTGTTAAGATTGTGCTGGAAGATGACGGGGCTCTTAGTGATTTATCCTTCTTAACCGGCGGCATAAGCAGTCCGAAGGTAGGTAACAGTTTTTACGGCTGGAGTTTGGGTGTGCCATCAGGTTCAAGAATTATCTCAAACAGCTTTAAATCTGACAAAGTCGGCATTACAAATGAAAGCAGAAGCTTATATTTTGAAATATCTGTGGAAAATAAGAAGGGAAGAACTCTAAACGAGTTGTATAATAATGTTCTGTACAGCAGTACAATACGTTCCTCTAAAATTGACCTTAAGGCAGCTGTTCCATATTTTCAGTATACGAGATTGTCTGAATACGACGAAGCCTTACGTGTAAAAGTATTTGATAAGGGCGATTATTTTTATTACCTGACCATTAATTGCTATGATAATTCTGTTACTCCAGAAAAGCTGGTTACTGACAAATACTATGAAAACATAATGAGCTCCTTCAGCCTGAATTATAAGGGTGCCGTAAAAGGCGTTGAAGATATATCAAAAGTCAGGCAGGACAGAGCCAGCTACTACAATTACATAGCATTAAACCTGAACTCAAAATATTTGCCATGGTCTATAAATGTACCTGCAAATTGGGATAAGGTATTGGCAAGTGATGATCCCATGACTACCAGCCTTGGAATTGACAACACCCATTATATGAAAGTAACCATGAACTCAATTGGCAATGCCGGCTCTCTGGATACTTACGTGGACAGTATAAAAGGCAGGTATGATAAATATTTTAATCCGGCCATATATACATTCATATCAGACGATTATACCACTGTGGCGGGAACAAAAGCCAGAAATTTGAAGTTCAGTATAAAACAGGCCGACAAAGTCTATATTATGGATGAGTTATATTTTACCAAGGATGATTTTGTATACGAAATCACTGTAAAAATCCCGGAAGGTGAATATGACAAGCTTATAAAACAGTTTTATGATACATTGGACCAGATGACCTTTTATACCTTTGATGAAGAGAAATTCAAGAGTGATTTTGAAAAGTATGATACCAGAAACCAGGGAATCAGAGTCTCTCAACAGGACGATTTGTTTGAGTATATTAACAACTCCTACAAATGGAGTGTTAAGCTGCCCGGATATTGGACAAAATCAGGTGCCGAGGATGGGAGCTCTGTAACCTTTGAAAACCCGGATACAGGTGCAAGTGTAATGGTTTATGCAGTAGAGAATTCTTCCATAACCAAATCACTTACAGATGAAGAAAAATTCAGCGTAATGAGAGCTATCAAAAAAGTATATAATACATCCCCTGTTCAAGGCACTATAAATGATAAGGGTTACCAGATCAGGACATATACATACAAGGTTCAAAGTACTGATAATGATTTCTTTGCAAATATAACCTGCTATTGTTTTGACGCAGGGAATTATACCTACTGTTATTTAAGTATCATTCCGGACCTGACAGCAAAGGATGAAGCGGTGAAGGAAGTAAATGACATCTGGAAATCCTTTGCCATAACTAAAAAATAAAATGAAGTAATTGGCTTAGACAGCCTGGTGTAAAAATTATGCTGTCCGAGCTGTGGTTTGATTATTCCCGAAGGAGTATTATGAGAGATAAAGTACAGCCTCTGGCGTATAGAATGGCACCAAGGACAATAGAAGAATTTGAAGGACAGGGACATATTATAGGCAAGGATAAAATGCTTTACAGAATGATTAAGGCCGACAGAATAACTTCAATCATTCTGTATGGTCCTCCGGGTACCGGAAAGACATCTCTGGCAAGAATCATAGCCAATACAACACAATCCTGTTTTGAGAAGCTTAATGCTGTTACCTCAGGAGTTGGTGATATAAAAAGGATAGCGGCAGATACAAAAAATACAATGCTTAATCCTAAGGGAAGAACCGTGCTGTTCATAGATGAAATTCACCGTTTCAATAAATCACAGCAGGATGCGCTGCTGCCCTATGTAGAGGACGGGTCGATTGTTCTGATTGGTGCCACCACGGAAAATCCTTTTTTTGAAGTAAACAAGGCATTGATATCCCGATCTACGGTATTCATGTTGAAACCGCTGGAAAAGGAGGATATAAGAAATCTGCTGTTAAATGCAATAGAAGATAAGGAAAGAGGTCTTGGAAACTATAATATAACCATAGCGGATGAAGCACTTGATTACCTGTGTGAAGTTTGTTCGGGTGATGCCCGAACAGCACTGAACTCCATTGAACTGGCAGTGCTTACCTCAGAGCTTGGAGAAAACGGTCATATCAGTATAAATTTGAACACCATTGAAGAGTGTGTTCAGAAGAAAGCCATACGTTTTGATAAAAACGGTGAAGAGCATTATGATAATATCAGTGCATTCATAAAATCCATGAGAGGCAGCAGTCCCGATGCTGCTGTGTTTTATCTTGCAAGAGCACTGTATGCCGGAGAGGATGTTGAATTTCTTGCAAGAAGAATAATAATATGTGCCTCCGAGGATGTTGGCATGGCTAACCCTACCGCACTGCAGGTAGCAGTTGCAGCAGCACAGGCAGTTAAAATGATTGGAATGCCCGAAGCGCGGATAATATTGTCACATGCGGCGGTAACTGTGGCTTGCAGTCCAAAATCAAACGCTGCCTATATGGCAATCAACAGGGCGCTCTCGGATGTTGAAGCAAAAAATACCGGAAGTGTGCCAATGCATCTGAGGAATGCTGCGGCAAAGGGTATGGAGAAACTGGGCTACGGGCAGGGTTATAAGTATGCTCATGATTATAAAAACAATATCATCAAACAGGAATTTTTCCCTGAAGAAATGAAGGGAACACTTTACTACCATCCCACTGCAAATGGCTATGAGGCCAAAATCAAGGAATGGCTGGAGAAATGGAGAGATCAGTAATGGCAAAAAGAATATTGGCATGGGTTTTATTGGCGGGTTTTATTTTACTGTTATTAAATATAATAGTATTTCAGGTTTTCCTTATGCAAAGCGTGGCAGTCTATGCTGTAATAGCAATTTGGTTTGTATTTACCAATAAACCCTTACCCAGCAACAAGATTATTAAAACAGCTGAAAATGGTCCGGATAATACTATGGACAATACCGTAGAGGGCAATACTGAAGAAGGAAATACCGTAGAAGATAATACCGAAGAAAGTTCTGCTGACTTTGAAGCAAATAAGGCTGATGTAAACGATCAAGAAAACAAATAATTTTTTTCAGAATAATTATTCCGCCTCTGCAAATACTATCAGGGAATGACTTAGAGTAAAAAAATATTTTACTGGAAGTTAATGTTAAAGGAGATAAGTCATTCCTTTTTATGTTTCGGAGGTGGATATATGGTAGTTGCAATACAGTCAAATTTAACCGCGCTTTCTCAAGCTTTATCCCAAAGAGGTTATACGGTAGTAGATTTATATACCTACAGAAATCCTATAGATGCTGTGGTATATGAGGGAAGACGGTTTGATTTCTCGGCAATAACTGAAGAAAATACAAATCCCGTTATGAGCACCAGCAGCAAATCAAGCTATGGTGTTTTTATTGTGTGTGCTAATGGAAAAAGCATAGATGAAATCGATTATATGCTTAAAACAAGATGCTACAGTTCATTCTTTTGAATGGAAGCCGTTATAAGCAAACATAAATAATTCAAGCAATTAATACAAATGTTACCGTTTTTACTTGAATTCCTTTTTCCGTTATGGTAACATCAAATTAAAGTCTAGTAAATTAATTGGAATTAAGGTGATTAAATTGACTGGAATTAATAGGATTTATTTTTATTAGTTATATAGTTTATATTGTGTAAGATTGGGGTGATTATTTTGAAAGTTTCAACTAAGGGAAGATACGGCCTTAGAGCTATTGTTGATCTTGCTGTCCACGATAAGGATGGGCAGGTATCATTAAAATGTGTCGCTGAGAGGCAGGGTCTTTCCGAAAACTATCTGGAGCAGCTTTTTTCCTCGTTAAAAAAGTCCGGACTTGTCAAGAGTGTCAGAGGAGCCCAGGGTGGCTATTTGCTTGCTAAACCGGCTGAAAATATTTCAGTTGGGGATGTTTTGCGTTCACTGGAAGGAACACTGTGCCCGGTAGACTGCATAGATCTTGAAATGCCTGTAAACTGTGATAAGGCAGATTCCTGTGTTACTGCAACTGTTTGGACAAAATTAAGGGATAAAATCAATGAAGTGGTAGATTCCATATCAATTTCAGATCTTGTGCTGGAGTATGAAAGCAAAACAAAAAATGATTATATATATTACATATGATCCTGTTTTTATTGGATTTATAGGGGTATATTATCTTATGGAAATGTTGTTCTGAGGTTTTTTTATTTTTGAAATATATTTTTATTTAAATAAGTTACTAAGGAATACTTGAAAAATGTAATAAGTCATTTTTCATATGTTCTATAATATAAAGGGAGTGTTTCATAATGGGAAATAAAATTATTTACTTGGATCATGCAGCGACCACATATGTCAAGCCTGAAGTATTTGAAGCAATGAAGCCGTACTTCAGCGAACATTTTGGGAATGCTTCTTCAATATATACAATAGGCCGTGACAGTAAGAAAGCCGTTGAGGAAGCCAGAGAAAAAGTAGCAAAAGCAATAGGAGCACAAGCCAGAGAAATCTATTTTACCGGATCAGGCAGTGAAGCCGATAACTGGGCATTAAAAGGTATTGCAGATGCAAACAAAAAGAAAGGTAATCATATAATTACATCTGCCATAGAACATCCTGCAGTTATGGAATCCTGCAAGTACCTGGCAAGTCAAGGCTTTGAAATTACCTACCTGCCGGTTGACAGCGACGGAGTTGTTTCACTGGATGAATTGAAGAAAGCCATTAAAAGTACTACAATACTCATAAGTATTATGTTTGCCAACAACGAAATTGGTACAATACAGCCTATACAGGAAATTGGAGCCATAGCTCGTGAAAAGGGAATTGTTTTTCATACTGATGCAGTACAGGCTATTGGTAATGTGGCAATTGATGTTGAAAAGCTGAACATTGATATGCTTTCCTTATCGGGACATAAGTTTTATGGACCGAAGGGGGTAGGAGCCCTTTATATAAGAAAGGGTGTCAAAATAACCTCCTTTATGCACGGCGGACATCAGGAAAGAGGCAAGAGGGCCAGTACAGAAAATATTCCTGGTATAATAGGTCTTGGAAAGGCTATGGATTTGGCTGCTGAAAATATGGAAGCCTATAACAAAAAGCTTCTTAATTTAAGAGAAAAAACCATAGAAGGACTTATGGCCAAAGTACCATATATCAGACTTAATGGTCATAGAACAAACAGATTACCCGGAAATGTTAACATTTCATTTGAGTACATTGAAGGAGAATCACTACTGCTGATGCTTGATATGATAAATGTGTGCGGTTCAAGCGGATCAGCATGTTCCTCCGGTTCACTCGACCCATCCCATGTGTTGATGGCTATAGGCTTACCCCATGAAATTGCACATGGTTCATTGAGATTGACTTTTGGAGAAGAAAATACAGAAGAAGATGTTGATTTTATTCTCGAAGAAATCCCTAAAATAGTTAACAGATTGAGAGATATGTCTCCTTTATATGAAGCAGTTAAGAATAAAAAGTAATCACCCAAAGTTATTTAATAAGAAGAGAGGTTATATAAAATGTATAGTGAAAAAGTAATGGATCATTTTTCAAATCCTAGAAATGTTGGAGAAATTGACGATGCTAATGGTGTGGGTCAGGTTGGAAACGCTAAATGCGGTGATATAATGAAAATGTACCTTAAAATAGAGGATAATATTGTTGTTGATGCCAAATTCAAGACCTTTGGCTGCGGAGCAGCAGTTGCCACCAGCAGTATGGCTACAGAGCTTGTTAAAGGTAAAACTGTTGAAGAGGCAATGAAGATAACAAATAAAGCGGTTGCCGAAGCTCTTGACGGGCTACCTCCTGCAAAAATGCATTGTTCAAACCTTGCGGAAGAAGCCATTGCTGCAGCACTGGAGGATTACAGAAGAAGAAACGGTTTGGCAGCCGATGAAAGTGTAGACTGCACCGGTTGTTGCAGCGGATGTCATCATAGCCATGGTCGTGAAGAAGACTTTGATGAAGATGAAGACTAATAGAAGTTGGAGATAGGGGTAAATGAGCTCAAAAAAGGTTATGCTTGGTATGAGCGGCGGCGTGGACAGTTCTGTTGCAGCCGCCATTTTGCTGCAGCAAGGTTATGAGGTAATAGGTGTAACTCTTCAGATATGGCAGGACATGGACGAGGAAATGAAGAAATCCGAAGGCGGCTGCTGTTCACTTTCGGCGGTGGACGACGCAAGAAGAGTTGCCAATAAGCTGGGAATACCTTATTACGTATTGAATTTCAAAGATATTTTTAATAAGACAGTTATTGAATATTTCAAGGAGGAGTACTTTAAAGGCCGTACTCCTAATCCGTGTATTGCCTGCAACAGACATGTGAAGTGGCAGGCAATGCTTGATAAGGCAGTTTCCATGGGAATTGACTATATCGCTACAGGTCATTATGCAAAGGTGATTTTTGACGCTGTGTCAGGCAGATATATTCTAAAGAAATCTGTAACCGACAGGAAGGACCAGACCTATGCACTGTACAATCTGACGCAGCAGCAGCTGAGCAGAACCTTGATGCCGGTGGGAGATTACTCCAAGGAAGAAATCAGGCAAATAGCCAAGGATATAGGCCTCTCTGTAGCAACTAAACCTGACAGCCAGGAAATCTGCTTCATAAATGACAATGATTATGGAAAATTTTTAAGTGAGAACAGTGATAAAAAAATTGTTCCCGGTAAATTTGTTGATACAAAAGGAAATGTGTTGGGAACTCATAAGGGAATAGTACACTATACTGTGGGCCAGAGAAAAGGGCTTGGAATTGCATTTGGAAAACCGATGTTTGTTATTGCTCTGGATGTTGAAAACAACAGGGTTATTCTGGGAGATGACAGTGAGGTGTTCTCAAACTCACTAACAGCGTCGGATCTGAATTTTATTTCAATAGAGAAACCCTTTGAGGGAATGAAGGTAAGTGCCAAGATTCGCTATTCCGCAAAGGAAGCACCTGCAACCATTCATGTTGTTGATGATCGGAAAATCCGGGTGGATTTTGACATTCCTCAGAGAGCTATTACTCCCGGACAATCGGTGGTTTTCTATGACGGTGATGTAGTTGTAGGTGGCGGAACTATTGATTAGTCTTACAAGGTAAAGTGTTTATGTTGTTGGTTTGTTATAAAATAATGTTTTGATTTTTACAAAAGGATTGTTTGGATTAATATTTAAAATTAGTCTGAGCGATCCTTTTAAAATAAGACATAAATGTATTAGTTTTCCCACATATTAAAATTTAATTTGTAAAAATTAATACTGAATTGTTTCTATGAATCAGAAAACTAAATCTGATTGATTCAAATACGGGGAGGGATTCTTTTGCGCGAGGGACTGATTCCAACTGTTTTAGGAACAGCAGTGACAGCAACAGGGTTTGCAATGCGAAGTTTTGACATGAAAAAACGTGGCATGACCAAGCGTGATACAACAGTTGCCATAGGTGCTGGAATAATCGGTTTCGGATTGGCACACGTTGTATTGGGCTCCATAGACCTTGTTCAGAAATAATATCATTCGGGGTGCATAGCACCCCGTTTTAATTTTCCTTAATTCTTAATTCTTAATTCTTTAATTCTTTAATTCTTTAATTCTTTAATTCTTTAATTCTTTAACTTTTTCTTTAATTGCAAATCGAAATGCAACCTAGCCGATTTGAATTAAATCATTTTAATTTAAAAATTTTATCCCGCCAAGAGGCTGCATCTTGGCTTACAAACTAAGTAAGTTGGCGGCAAAAGGAGTGTAAATATGTCAAAGTTTTTTACCTATGAAGAAAGATTAACCCTACAGAAATACCTAAAGGAGAGTTTATCCTTTAAAGAAATCTCTAAATATTTGGATAAAAATCCAACTACAATTTCCAGAGAAGTCCGTAAGCATTCATCGGAGGTTGCAACCGGATATCCCGGATTTCCATACAACTCTTGCAAAAGCCGTTTTACGTGCCGAAAGAAATCACTATGCGGCAAGGAATGTACAAGATCTTCAACCGTATACTGCAAACTCTGTTCAAAGTGTAATGACAACTGCTCAGATTACATTGAAGAAATCTGTACTGCAAGATTCCGTGTACCTTATGCCTGCAATGGTTGTGAACAAATCAGCAAATGCACATTGTTGAAAACCATTTATGATGCCGAGCATTCCCATGTTAAAGCCCATGAAACCATATCTGAATCCCGCAGCGGCCTTTGTATATGCGAAGAAGAAATATCACGACTAAACGCAATTATCAGCCCACTGGTGAAGCAAGGACAGTCTATACACCAGATTTATATATCGCACGAAAATGAGCTTATGTGCAGTGAGAAAACCATTTACAATTACATAGATGCCTGCATTCTGGATGTCCGCAACATTGACCTTCCCAGGAAAGTTAAATTCCGTGAACGCTACAAAAAGCCGGAATTCAAAGTGGACAAGGGTTGCAGGATTGGGCGTAATTATGAATCATTTCAAAGCTACATGAAAGCTAATCCTGACATAGCAATTGTTCAAATGGACTCAGTAATTGGATCGAAAGGAGGAAAATGCTTGCTCACAGTACATTTCGTAGAAATCAGTTTAATGCTTGCCTTTCTTAGAGAATCTAATACCTCTCAATCAGTCATAGACATATTTAACGATCTAGATAAAAAGTTAGGGCGTGAACTGTTTAAAAAGCTTTTTCCTGTTATTCTGACTGATAACGGTAGTGAGTTTTCCAATCCAAAGGCTATCGAATATGGAGCTGAACTACACGGTATGCGTACACGTATCTATTATTGTGATGCTGGCTGTCCACACCAAAAAGGAGCTATTGAGGTGAATCACAGTTTGATTCGCAGGGTGCTTCCGAAAGGGACATGCTTTAATCATTTGACACAGGAAGACATAACTCGAATGATGAACCATATCAATTCATACAAAAGAAAAAAGCTGAACAATCGTAGCCCTTACGAAACATTCAGCTTTTACCATGGAGAAGAGGTCTTGCAAAAACTTGGATGCTCAGCGGTTACAGCCGATGAAATCCATCTAAAACCAAGTCTTCTCAAAAGATAGAACAAAAAACTGTGCCGCCAACAATCCATGCTCACCCATAAAAGCAGGGGTTGATTCTCCGATTACAAAAACATCGAGAGGGAATTGACCTCTGTTTGGCATGCCCATTTTTCTCATAATACGCCAGAA
>JAQSXC010000164.1 GCA_029266335.1 Eubacterium sp.
ATTAATTTTACCATAAATCCCTTACTTTACGGAGTTTGGGATTTATTTTATTCATGAAAAAAGAACCGGGCACTAATTACTTAGTGCGACGGCCCCATTTTTTGTAAAATGATATCCAGCTTACACCTTATTTAGTAAAATAAATTTGTTATTGCAAATTGTACTAATTAATAATTATAATAACTGTATACGATATTTGTCTTTGTTGTCAAATCAAAATTGAACACGCTTTTAGCGTAGAATGGGGTGAAAATTAATGAAATACTCAAAAAGTATTTTGGGTATTGTAATTGCAGCCATGTTATGTATTACTCAGGCTTCATGTTCAGGTGACAATTCTAATCCTTCAGTTAATTCCAAAGGGCCTGTACTGCCGACGAAAAGTAATACTCTTGAACTAATGACTTCATGGGGTGGTGTTGACAGCAAAGCAGGAAGTCTTAAAGAAATTATAGCAAAGTTTGAAAACGAGAACAATAATATCAAAATATCTAATCAATCAATTTTTGGAGACGATTATTTACCTACTCTTAAAATCAGATTTGCATCGGGGAACGAGCCCGATGTTTTTGGACTTTGGCCCGGATCAGACATAAAATATCTGGTAAAGGCAAATAAGATTGCAGATCTTACTGATAAATTGAAGCAGGACAGAAGCTGGATGGACAGCTTCAACCTGTCGAGCTTCAGCCATACCACCTATAATGACCGTATATACGGCATACCTTTTGAACTGGTATTTGAGGGACTTTTCATAAACAAGGATCTTTTTGAAAAATATAAAATTAAAATACCCGCAAACTATGAAGAATTAAAATCGGCTATTACGGTGTTCAAATCCAGAGGCATTATTCCCATAGCCTACAATTCCTCGGCAGAAGGGTCTTACATATATCAGAATATGATTGCCAGCCTGGGAGGCACTGAGGGCGTAGAAAACAGCATAGCCCACGGTAAAATAAACCAGCACTATCTTGATGCAATGAAATATATGAAAGAGCTTTATGATATGGATGCTTTTCCGAAAGATGCTCTGACCTTGAACAGCAATGAACGGAACGAGCTCTTTTTTACAAAGCAGGCCGCAATGATTGTTCAGGGCTCCTGGTTTATACCTTACTTTGACAAGTATGACCAAAGTGTTGAAATGATTCCCTTCCCTGCAATGAGCAAGGGAAGTCCAAAGGTTCCCACCGGCCTGGGAGGAGGTACCTTTTATATAAGCAAGTCGGCATGGGAAACCACTTCAGGTGAGGACACTACCATTCAGTTTCTGAAGTATCTGACTTCAAAGGAAACAGCAGCATTCTTCTATGAGAAAACGGCACTTATAAGCAACTTAAACATGGAATTGAATTCAGCATACAGTTCACTGGCAAAGCAAAGTATCAGTGTGTTTGAAAATACTAAAGAAGAAAATAAGACTCCCATACCTGATCACGTTATAGAAAGAAGTGCCTGGGAGGATATCATAATACAACAATTTCCGTACTTTCTGGAGAATAAAAAGTCTGCAGAGGAAATCTGGGATAGTGCAGTTGAAAAAATGCTGATGAATTAGGCTGTAAATTTAATTTTGGTATATTTAAATTATTGAGGTTAAAATGTGGAATAAAATAACATCTGAAATGTTTTCGAAATTAATGAGTGCATTGCAGTTCTATAGAAACATATCGATAAAGAAAAAACTTCTTCTTGTGCTTTACATACAGATATTGGTACCCCTTGTTTTTATAGGTTTTTCCAGCTTCAAGAGCTCAGAAGAAATAATAACAAATAAATCATTAACATACTCAAATGATATTTTGAGCCTCATAGAACTCAGATTACAGGATACTTTAAGAAACCTGAATATAATAACTCAGGATCTGAGCAGTGATGAGAGGATTTATGCGGCATTGCTGAATGATGATAACAATAACATTTCCAAATTAAACACCTATGAAACATCCAGTCAGCTGAATAACGCGTTTCTCAATGCTGTAATGACAAGGTCTGAAATTGAAGCCATGTGCATTGTAACCAATAAAAAAAGATTTTTGGTATACGATAACAAGGCCAATAACTCAAATATAAAGTCAATTGTACAGCAGAAATATTCTGAAATTACCAAGATCGCTGCAGCTGCCAGCGGAAAAGCTGTCTGGTTTTTTAATACAAAAAACGGAATTGTTCAAACCTCCTATTTGGTTAGAATGATTTACAACAGGGACAATTACAAGGAATTAGGTCTGCTCGTTGTTCAAATAAATATGAATTCACTGGATATAGTTTTACATGGTCTGGAATCCGAGGTTATGCAGAACATAACAATTCTTTCTCCTGATAATGATATCATTTTATATAAAAATAAAGATGACCTGCAGAATTATGAACAGATTATAAAGAACACACCATATGAAAAGAATTCCTTTGTAAATAAGAAAAATAAAATATTTCTGGGATATACATATATATCAGAACCGAGTTGGAGAATTGTGACATATATTCCTTTAAACCAGTTGTATTCAGATGTTCAGAATCTCAGAAACAGAATTATTGCTTTATGTCTTGGTTCAATATTAATTCTATCGGTTGTCAGCATCTTTATGTCCTTTGATATGATCAAGCCAATAAATCAGCTTGTAAAAGCTATGAAAGGAATGAATATCGACAATATTTCAAAAAGTTATATTGAGATTGAAAGAAAAGACGAGCTTGGTTTTCTGCATAAAACCTTTAATACCATGGCAAAGGAAATAGATCATCTGGTCACATGGATATACAGAGAGCAGATTACTCGTAAAGAGGCTGAAATAAAAGCCTTACAGTCACAAATCAACCCTCACTTTCTTTTCAATAC
This sequence comes from Eubacterium sp., assembly GCA_029266335.1. Taxonomy (GTDB): domain Bacteria; phylum Bacillota; class Clostridia; order Acetivibrionales; family DSM-1351; genus Ruminiclostridium. The sequence continues at coordinate 2,843 of JAQSXC010000164.1, forward strand.
TTTAGAGTCCATCAACTGGATGGCGCAATTAAACAATGTTCCTGAGATCAGCGATACGGTTTCCGATTTGTCAACTCTGATGGAAGCAAGTATCGGAAGGGATGACAGACTTATAACAATTGAAGAAGAGTTTATGTATATAGATAAGTATATTGCTTTATTAAAAAGAAGGTTTGAGGACCGGATAACTCTGAACAAGGAAGTAGACCCCATGGTATTGTATGTGAAAATACCCAGACTTCTTATACAGCCGCTAATTGAGAATGCCGTATATCACGGAGTTGAAAACAGCAGAGGCAAAGGAATTATAACGCTGGTTGCCAACATACAGGAGGATCTTCTGATAATAGAAGTCATAGATAACGGTAACGGAATCTCTTCCGAGGATCTGGTCAAATTGAATAAAGGTTTGGAAATGGACAATGATGCCTATTTCAAATCTTTGAGCAATAAAAAGAACAAAAGTATCGGGATAGACAATGTTAACAGAAGAATCAAACTTTTTTACGGTGAAAAATACGGAGTTAAAATTGAAAGCAAATTGAACATATATACCAAGGTATCTGTAACTTTACCTGCCAAGAGCTTGAATAAGGAGGGTTTTTATGTACAAGGTTCTAATAATTGATGATGAGTCCATCATACGAAAAGGAATAAAGAATATCATTAATTGGAAACAGCTGGATTGTGAAGTGTGTGCAGATGCCAGTGACGGTATTGAAGGAATTGAACTCATTAAGAAATATTTGCCTGAAATTATTATAACCGATATACGTATGCCGGGTCTTGACGGACTTAGCATGATAAAACAGGTAAAAAGCATAGTACCCAATACAAAAATAATAATATTGACCGGCTACAGGGATTTTGACTATGTACAGGAAGCAATTAAATGCGGAGCCTTTGATTTTTTGTTAAAGCCATCAAAGATAGAAGAGCTTACAGCAGTTCTTACACGTGCAGTTAATGAAATTAATGACCAAAAGATAAGGCATATGGAGATTGACCAGTTCAAGGTTCTTTTTGAGCAAAATATACCTATTCTTAGAGAAAAGCTCCTTTACGATGTTATTTACGGTTTAAATACCAATGAATACGAAATAACCGAAAAAATGAAGCTGTTTAATATTTCAATACGGAATTTTGTACTTGTAGTTATGGAGAATGATTACGATGAAAAGTCCAACAGTTCCCAATATGACAAGCATCTTTACCAGTTTGGCATTGTTAATTCCTTTGAGGAGATTTTTGCAGAGAAATATGAAGTTTTGAGTATAATGCTGAACAGCAGCAGAGTGGGCTTTATTATACAAAAGCCGGACAGGGGACTATTGGATATTGAAGAGGTCAGTGAGAAATGCAGCTACCTTCAGGAAGTTATTAATAATGGCTTTGGTTTTACAGTTACTATTGCTGTAAGTTCAAATGGAGTTTCAGCTATTGAGCTTCCTGAAAAATTAAAGGAATGTCTTGGTTCTCTGGAATATAAAAGCTACATGGGTAATAATTCAATTATACAATACAGTGATTTGAATTCATTTTTCAGGTATGAGGATTACTCTACACTGGACAAATACCAGAAACAGCTGCTTGAGAGTATAAAGTCAGGTAATGAGGATCTGGTAAGGGTTTCTACACAGAATATAGCAAGATACGTTACAACAAATAAAATAAACATCAATTACATGAAGAATTTTTATTATACAACCCTGTCTTCCATCAATAACATCAGGATATCCGTAACTGCAGCAGAGGTTGACAAAAAGCACGAAGAAGGCAAGGATATTGCAAGCCTTCTTAAGTTGATAGAAAAGAGTGAGAGTGCCGAGGAACTGAACTCTCTGCTGGAAGACGTAGCTATAAGGATTGCAGTTAAAGTAAACAGCTTTAATAACAGGAGTATCAAGCTTATTTTAAGAAAGGCCATAGATTATATACAGGAACATTACAGTGAACCTGTGACTCTCAATGAAGTAGCAGAGAACATTTATGTGAGCACTTTTTATATAAGCAGAATGTTTAAAAAAGAATTGGGTAAAAGCTTTGTAGATTATCTTAATGATGTCAGAATTGAAAAAGCCAAAGAGCTTTTAAAGGATGTAAAATACAAGACCTATGAGGTTGCCGAGATAGTCGGTATATCAGATCCCCATTATTTTTCCAAGCTCTTTAAAAAGTACTCGGGCATGACACCGTCGGATTACAGGGACAAAATCACTATTAATCAGGATTAACGTGAAAAATATTTCAGATAAATAAAATTGTTCTCATAAAAAAGCTGAGCACTGCTCAGCTTTTTTATTTTGCCACTGAGAGCGGAACAATATTAAAGCAGTATAAATGTATAGCATTATTTTGTTGTATTATCTTGCACTTTCATGACTGCAATTATTAACACAATATTACAATTATGTCTATTTAGAATTTGTATTGAAATTTATATCATATAAATGTGATCTTAACTAATATTTCTATCGTTTAAATTCTAATAAGGATGTGATTATTTTTGTCTTCAGAAACTGTAGTTGCTCGTAAGCGTAAACGCGGGTTCTTTTCTGAAATTAGAGCCAATGCTGCACTTTTTATTATGTTAATACCTGGTGTAATCTTGTTATTGATAAACAATTATCTCCCAATGTTCGGTGTTGTTATAGCATTCAAGAGATATAGATTATTTAATAACTTTTTTGACAGTATCATTAAAAGTGAATTTGTTGGTCTTGATAATTTTGCATTTTTCTTTAAAACACCGTATGCGTTTAATGTTACCAGAAACACCATTCTGTACAATCTTGTGTTTATCATATTGGACCTTGTTATTCCTGTAGCACTGGCAATAGCCTTGAATGAAGTCAGGAATAAAAAGCTGTCAAAAAGCTATCAAAGCTTAATGTTTTTACCATACTTCCTATCATGGATAGTAGTCAGTTATCTGGCATATTCCTTCCTGAGTATGGACAAGGGCTTTATCAACAGACAGTTTTTAAGCATGTTCGGGTTAGATCCTGTAAATTGGTATTCCGAAGTAGCTGCTTGGCCAATTATATTAACGTTTTTCCATATGTGGAAATATACCGGTTATAATATTGTTGTTTATATAGCTTCAATAGCAGGTATTGATTCTGAATACTATGAAGCGGCTTCTCTGGATGGAGCTTCAAAGTGGCAGCAGATAAGACACATTACCTTGCCAATGCTGCAGCCCATTATGATAATAATGACATTACTTGCAGTAGGAAGAATATTTAATGCAGATTTTGGACTTTTCTTCAATGTTACAAAGAACAGTGGTCCTATAGCTCCTGTAACAGAAGTACTTGATACTTATGTTTATAAAGCGCTTAGAAATTCCAACAATATGGGAATGACTGCAGCAGCAGGCCTTTATCAGGCGGTTGTCGGTTGTATAACGGTATTTACAGCAAATCTGATTGTTAGAAAAATAGACAAAGACAAAGCGTTATTTTAAGGAGAGGTTCAAATGGATTTAGTTAAAAGCAAAGATAGAAAAGTGGGCGAAATATCAGGCTTTTCTGATTTCTTACTGAATATTTTATTTATAGTTTTTGCTCTGGTTTGCATATTGCCCATAGTATTTGTAATAATCATTTCACTTACTGATGAAAAGGAATTATTAATATCGGGCTACACTTTCTTGCCTAAAGAAATATCATTTAAAGCATACGAATTTGTTGCTGCTGCAGGCGATGTAATTTGGAGAGCTTATGGGGTTTCAATATTTGTTACTGTTATAGGAACACTGCTTAGCCTTTTAATAATTTGTATGTATGCATATCCGCTTTCAAGAAATTCTTTTAGATATAAGACACAGTTTACTTTTCTGGCATATTTTACAATGATTTTCGGCGGAGGACTTGTACCCTGGTATATAGTATATACCACTGTTATACCAATTAAGAATTCTATATGGATAATGATTATACCTTACCTTATGAACGCGTGGTACGTCATTATAATGAGAACTTTCTATAAAACAACCATTCATGAATCCATCATTGAATCTGCAAAAATTGATGGAGCCGGCGAGTTCAGAACGTTCTTTGTAATAGTACTTCCTTTGTGCCGGGCAGGACTGGCCACTATCGGATTGTTCTGCACCCTGAATTATTGGAATGACTGGTATTTGCCTTTAGTATTTGTTAACAATGCCAAATTATATAATATTCAATACTATATGTATCAAACCCTGCTCTCAATACAGTTCCTTGCAACGTCAAGCACCAGCTTTTCACAAGCAGGAAAGGCAATTGGAGATTTGCCTACTGAAGGAGCACGTATGGCTATTGCAGTGCTGTCAATAGGACCTATTATCCTTGCTTATCCGTTCTTCCAGAGATATTTTGTAAAAGGACTTACCGTAGGTGCGGTAAAGGGTTGATTTTTCAGTTTCTCATGATAACAGCCGTCTTTTACGGTTGCTATATACAAAAATTTTAAAGGAGGCAATTTAATAATGAAATTTAAAAGGTATTTATGTCTAGCATTGGTTGTTGTATTTACAATGGCTATTGCACTTACCGGTTGCGGAAGCAGCGGCAGCAGTTCTGAGACTTCAACAGCTGCATCTACAGCAGCAGAATCCTCAGCAGCTGCGGAATCCTCTACAGCAGAGGCAGCACCAACTGTTCCGGCTGAAACTGTAGATCTGTCATGGTACCTGGTTGGTCCTCAGCAGGATCCTGATGTTGAGTTGATTTGTCAAAAGGCAAACGAATATCTTAAGGACAAACTCAATGTAAATCTCAAACTATCAGTATTCAGTTATGGTGATGCTTACAACCAGAAGGTAAATGCAATGTTATCAGCTGGAGAGCCTTTTGATGTAGTCTTTACAGCAAGCTGGGCAGCTGATTACAGAAACAATGCACAATCCGGATATTTCCTCGCATTGGATGACTATTTGGCAAAGAGTCCTGCTATTAAGGATATCGATGGAGAAGACTTCCTGAATGCCGGAAAAATCAATGGAAAAATATACGCAGTAAATACAAACAAAGAGCAAGCTCATCAGTGGGGCTTCCTTCTCAAGAAAGACCTTGCTACAAAGTATGGAGTTGATGCCAGCAAAATAACCAAGATGGAAGACCTTGAGTCTGTTTTTGAACAGATAAAGAAGAATGAGCCAGGTACTTATCCACTCTTACCTGTACAGATGGATGCTCCTTTCAAATTCCTGGATTGGGATACCTTCAGTGATGATGACGTTCCAGGTGCTTTATATCCTGTAAAAGGCAAGACTACAGTAGTTAACCAGTTTACAGCTCCTGAATCAGTAGCACATTACAAGAAGATGCAGGAATACTACAAGAAGGGTTGGATCCCTGCAGATGCTGCTACAATGGAAGGTCAGGTTACACTTATGACCTCAGGCAAATATTTTGCAAATTCATCATCAATGAAGCCAGGTAAAGATGCTGAAATGAAAGCATCAACCGGTGGAATTGAATGGGTACAGATCAATTTAACTCCTGGAGTTAAATCAAACCGTGAAGCAGGTGGATCAATGCTTGCAATCCCTGCTAAATCAAAGAATCCGGATAGAGCATTCAAATTCATAGAGATGCTGTATACTGATAAGACATTGAGAAATATGTTCTCATTCGGTTTGGAAGGCGTTCACTATGATAAGGTTTCTGAAAATGTAATCAAGTTAAGAGCTGATAACAAAGGTTACGCTTCTGCAGGTAACGGTTGGAGATTCGGTGACCAGTTCAAGGATTATTTGATGGATAACGAAGATCCACAGAAGTGGGATAAATTCAAACAGTTCAATGATAGTGCAACAGCTCTCGATAGCCTTGGCTTCGCATTTGACAAAACGAATGTAGATGCAGAAGTTTCAGCTTGCAAGAGTGTTGTTCAGAATTACTACAAGCAGTTGTTCACAGGTTCAGTTAAGGATGTAGATGCTGAAGTTGCCAAGTTTGATAAGGAACTTAAGGCTGCTGGAGTAGAAAAGTTACTTAAAGAAATGCAGACACAGTATGATGCATTCCTTTCAAGCAAGAAATAATTAAAATTGTTGTAACAAGTCAGTTGACTTTGATTACATACTAGATGTAAAATAGGGCTAGCGCGTTCTGTATAGCGCTGGCCCTATTTTTGAATAATTTTACATTGAATTAATGAATTGTAATAGGTGATTCAAATGAAAAGCGAAGAAATAGCAAGAATTGCGGGTGTCTCAAGAAGCACAGTATCAAGAGTTATCAATAACTATTCCAATGTACCCGAAGAAACCAAGAAAAAGGTACTTGAAGTCATTTCAAAATATAACTACCAACCAAATACCAGTGCAAGAGTTTTGGCCGGTAAACAGAATGATACTATAGGTTTGTTTATAGTTAGTATTGCCGACGCCGAAAATCCCAACAGACTATACAATAACAATTATTTTACTCAATTTGTTGATGCAGTTGTTGACTGTGCAAATTCGAGAGGGTACTATGTGCTTGTAAATATTGTATACTGTGAAAATGACTATAACCGTGTCAGTGAGGTATTTCTTCAAAAACGTATTGACGGGGGCATAGTAATCGGAACAGAGCAGGATGCCGAGGTTCTGATTAATGTTTCAAAGAGGGGTTACCCTATAGCATTAATAGATTATGATGCAGAAGAAATAAAAAAGAATAATCTGGACAATGACAATTTAATTGTTATTGGTTCAAATGATTATGAAGGTGCGGTTTCTGCCGTTGAGTATCTTATACAGCTGGGACATGAAGATATAGGATTTTTGGCGGGACGATTATCCACGCACTCGGGAAAACAAAGATATGATGCATTTTTTGATACCATGAAAAAACATGGCTTGGAAGTTAATAAAGAATATGTTCTTCATGGCGATTTTATAAAGAAAAAGACTGCTTATGAGGTTAAAAGGCTTATTGAAAAGGGCAAATTACCTACAGCGATATTTTCATCCAATGATGACATGGCTATAACAGCTATGGATCTGTTCAAGGAAAACAATATAAGAGTACCGGAAGATATTTCTGTAATAGGGTTTGACAACATTCCATTGTCCTCCCTGATCAGACCTGCACTGTCAACTGTATCTACTCCGGTGTACGATATAGTGGACAAGACTGTAACAGAACTAATTGCGAATATCAGGAAAAACAAAAGAGGTTTTTCAAGCTATAGATACGATACCAAAATC
>JAQSXC010000165.1 GCA_029266335.1 Eubacterium sp.
ACATTTCTTATTTTATTTGTTCCTTCAGGAAATATTAGCTGCATATCTTCTTCACAACGGATAAGGCAGTGCATTGCCCACAGGCAGGGGATATCCTCATACCCGTTGTTTGTAATATTATACTGTATCAAAAGCTTATCCCCTTGTAAACTTAACGCTTTACTGTAGCTATAGGATAAAATCGCGCTGTTTCCATGCAGGAGCAGTCTCTCCCCAACAATATCGCAACCGAACTTCATAGTCCAGATTTCACCGTGATTAGGATACCTTACAAGACTTTGGCCTACCTGTACCATACCCTCGTCAATTGATGGAAAAGCATCATCAAAGCCTGATGCATCATATTCACCGAAGTCATCAAATATTTCAGCCTTTTTATAGGCATCACCCTTACATTGAAATAATAGTTCAAACTCCTTTGGCTTATTGAAAACAGAGGCAATCTTTCCGCCAATTTCAGGCAGTACAATGACTTTTAAATTTTCATTTTCAAGTACAACAGACTTCGTTCCTTTGAAAAAGCTCTCATATATCATTTTTCTTTCCCATCTCTCCCTAAAATTCATATTAAATTTAATAATAAATTTCATTTCTTAACTGTTATTTCACTTAATCATACCTGTCTCCCCATACGCTAGGCCGTCCTATCCGGCTTTTGGTCAATGGGCTAACCCTTCATAACCGCGCGGTAGGCAGTAGGTGACATCTGCATTATCTTATAAAATGCACGTGAAAAATAATATGGGTCATTGAAGCCCAGCAACTGGGATATTTCATTTACTTTAAGCCGGGTTGTGTCCAGGTATTGGCAGGCACTTTTGATTTTTAATCTCAAAAAGTAATCAATAGGCGAATACCCTGTCCTCTTTTTAAATAAATAACTGTAATGAGTAGGTGATAAATTGGCCTGGTCAGCCAGGTCCTTCAATGTAAGAATACTCTTCAGGTTCATGGTCATGAAGAAAATGGACTCTTCCACCTGAAGGGCTGTCTCTCTGGGAACACTTGTTAAATTAGGTGTTTGGAAAAATAGGGTTCCCAGAATATTTGCAACTACCTGCGAGGAATAAATCATTGCCTCTTGAGTAAATCCCTTTTCCAAAACCCGGAAGATATCTTCAAATAAAAGCATCACCTTTGAAGATTTTTCAACAGAATAATGGATCATAGGGTTTTCAACCTTTATATTCCGAAGATAGCTGTTTGCATTACTTCCAAGGAAGTGAAGCCAGTATATGCTCCAGGGATTTGTTTTGCTGGCACCATACGTATGCCGGGTACCCTTGGATATTATCAGAAGAGTATCTTTTTCAATTTTGTGTTTTATGCCCTCCAATATAAAAAAGCCTTCTCCTCCGATACAATAGATCAGTATATTCTGATCGCACCCCTGCGGACGATCTCTAAAGTGATATTGTGCATGGGGATAAAAACCTATATCTGTTGGATATATTGAATCCACAAGCGGGTCACCTGTAGCCGATGACAGAAAAAGCCTTGGAAACACTATTGATTTTTCATCTTTAAAGCCCTGATTCTTTTTGATCTGTCTCAAAACATCCCCCTTTTTGCAACAATATACTAATTGCTCTAACAGCTAAAAGTTTTACAAACTTTATTGTATTACGTCATTTCAAAAAAATCAAATTATGATAGTAATATAGTCCATCCCCACCGTTTTTTATTCCATTCAACTGAGTGTTTTATGATGTTAAGATAAAAATATAACAAGGCACTAGATGTGGCTTCTTTAATAAAATAGGAGGTAGTATTAATGGCAGATTCAAAAGGAAAAGCACTGATGTGGGAAGAAGACATCGAGCTCCCTACATATCCTATAGGAAAACCTGATAAGAATCCCATGTTTCTGGAAAAGAGAGTCTATCAGGGAAGTTCCGGCAAAGTTTACCCTTTGCCTGTAATTGATAAAATATATGACGATAAGGTAATGCAAAAATATCGTGTAGTATTTCTTGAAAATGATTATATCCAGATTTGGATTATACCTGAATTGGGTGGCAGAATCCAAAGGGCACTGGATAAAACCAACAACTATGATTTTGTTTACTACAATCAGGTTGTAAAACCGGCATTGGTTGGCCTGGCGGGTCCATGGATATCAGGAGGCATTGAATTCAACTGGCCCCAGCATCATAGACCAAGCACCTATTCACCTGTGGAGTATACTCTGAAGGAAAATGATGATGGCAGCAAAACCGTCTGGATAGGTGAAATTGATCAAATGTACGGGACAAAGGTTACTGCAGGTTTCACTCTCTATCCTGACAAAGCCTATCTGGAAATTAAAGCACAGCTATACAACAGAACCTGTGAGCCTCAGACCTTCCTATGGTGGGCCAATCCGGCCGTTGCAGTAAATGCTCATACTCAGTCGGTTTTCCCTCCTGATGTCACAGCAGTATTCGACCATGGCAAAAGAGATGTTTCCACATTCCCTGTAGCAACCGGCACCTATTACAAGGTAGACTATTCTGCAGGAGTGGATATCTCAAAATATAAAAACATACCGGTTCCTACTTCATACATGGCTTACAAATCAGACTACAATTTTGTAGGCGGCTACGATCACCAAAAGCAGGCCGGGCTGCTTCATGTTGCAGATCACCACATCTCCCCCGGCAAAAAGCAGTGGACCTGGGGCAACGGTGATTTCGGCCAGGCATGGGACAGGAATCTCACGGATGAAGACGGCCCATATATTGAGCTCATGACAGGTGTCTTTACGGATAATCAGCCGGATTTCACATGGCTCAATCCCTACGAGGAAAAAACCTTCACCCAGTACTTTATGCCCTATAAAAATATTGGTATGGTCAAAAATGCTACTATTGATACAGCCGTAAACCTGGAAGTTGAAAAAGGCAGCATCAGGGTGTCGGTATATGCTACCTCTTCCTTTGATAATGCAGTAATTGAGTTAAGAGGAAAAAGCTCAACCTATCTAAAAGTCAGCACCTCATTATCACCAGTAAATACTTATGTTCATGAGTGCAGGCTCACAGACCAGGATAACGAGACCGACCTTACTCTCACAGTATTTGATAAAGATGGCAAAGTACTTGTATCATATGCACCAAAAATTGTGGAGCAGGATCTGGTCCCAAATGCTGCAAAGGCTATTTCCAGCCCCTTGGAACTTGCCAATACAGAAGCTCTGTATCTTGCTGGCCTGCATCTGGAGCAATACAGACATGCCACTTATGAACCTGAAAACTACTATGAGGAGGGTTTGCGCCGTGACCCTGAGGACATCCGCATCAATAATGCATATGGTACCTTATTGTTCAGAAGGGGACAGTTTGCAGAGAGTGAGAAATATTTCAGGACTGCTGTAAAAACCTCTACCAGACACAATCCAAATCCTTATAATGGTGAACCTTACTACAATCTTGGTCTGTCTCTCAGAATGCAGGAAAGGCTGGATGAAGCATATGATGCTTTCTATAAGGCCTGCTGGAATGTAGCAATGCAGGACTGCGCTTACTTCTCACTCTCCAAAATAAATTGTATGCGTCTTGAGTTTGACCAGGCTCTTATGCATGTTGAAAAAGCAATAATCCGCAATTATCATAACTTAAAGGCAAGGAACCTGAAAACTGCATTATTGCGTAAATCAGGAAAATCCACCAAAGCAGAGGCATTTGCAAAGGAAACAATTGAGATTGATATTATGGATTTCGGTGCAAGAAATGAGCTGTATCTTATAGCCAGAGAAAGCGGTAATGTGGAGTTAGCCGGACATATTCTCAATGAACTGAATGGACTTATGAGAAATGAACTTAAAAACTTCATAGAGTTATCGCTGGATTATTCCGACTGCGGGATGTTTGAGGAAGCGGCTGAAATCCTTGAGAGGCTAATTACCTGCAGCAAGTCCGGGGATATAAGTCCACTGCTCCACTACTATATGGGCTGGAATCTTATGAACCTGGGACAGAATGCTGCTGCCCGTGATTACTTTATCAAGGGGGCTGCTGCAAATCCTGATTACTGTTTCCCGAACCGCCTGGATGACATTCTTGTGCTGCAAACCGTACAGAAGCTTAACCCTGCCGATTCCAAAGCATATTATTATTTAGGTAACCTCTGGTATGACAGGAAACAGTATGATGAAGCTGTCGCATGCTGGGAAAAGTCGCGGGAGCTGGACAGCACTTATCCTACGGTTCACAGGAATTTATCACTGGCCTACTATAATAAACTGTATGCTGCAGAGAAAGCCAAGGAATCTCTGGAAAAGGCATTCAACCTCAATCAGAAGGATTCAAGAGTATTCCTGGAACTGGATCAATTATATAAAAAGCTTGGTATTTCACCGGAACAAAGATTGCGCAACTTTGAAAAGTATATTCATCTGGTGGAAATCAGAGATGATCTATATGTTGAGTATATAACCCTGATAAATTTAACCGGTGATTTCAGCAGAGCAAAAGCTCTGATTTCAAAGAGAAAATTCCATCCCTGGGAAGGTGGGGAAGGAAAAATAACAAAGCAGTATGTTAACTCCAATATAGAGCTCGGAAAGCAATATATTTCCGACAATAAATTTGAAAGTGCCATAGCCGTTCTGACCGAAGCCCTGACATATCCTCACAATTTAGGTGAAGGCAAGTTATTCGGTGCACAGGAAAATAATCTGAATTATTATCTTGGCTGTGCATATGACGGCCTGAAGGAAACCGGGAAGGCACACGAGTACTTCAGCAAGGCATCCGTCGGGCTTGATGAACCCACAAGTGCCATGTACTATAACGATCAGCCTCCCGAGATGATTTTCTACCAGGGTCTTGCGCATATTAAACTTGGAAACCGTGATAAGGCAAAAGCCATCTTCGATAAGTTGATAAGATATGGCGAAACTCATATGAATGATCATGTAACCATAGATTACTTTGCCGTTTCCCTGCCTGATTTTCTTATATTTGATGAGGATCTGGACAAAAGAAATGTTATCCATTGCAGATATCTCATCGCTTTGGGATATTTAGGGCTGAATCATCTGGGCCTTGGCACTCTCGGAACAGCCAGAGATCATTTTACCAAAGCTTTGGAACTTGATGTAAACCACATGGGAGTGATTATTCATAATAAGGTATGATTATTTTTGTTATCAGATATTCAAGGTAAACTATAAAACTGTACCCTTCAGGAGAAAAGATGCGATGCATCTTTTCTCCTTTTCTCTATTTGATTAATTACTCAAAAGTGTCATACAGGCTGCGTACCTTTATTTGCTCCTTCAACTCTTCAAGTGTCAGCTGCTGTGATAAATTTTCTTTTTTCAGTTCAACTGTTTTTACATATCCTGCAGATATATCAAATATGTTATCACTGAATATTGCATCAGCATCCTTCAGATCCAGCTCAACAAATCGTGCAAAAGCCTTGCTGTGTACTTTAATCAGATATCTGTCCTCCATCTCGGAAAATTCTAATGAAATTTCAGGCTTCAACAGATTAAAATGCTTTGACTTTACAAAAAGTGCTGTGCCATGGCTTATTACATTTCCACACTCAATTAATTTGAATTCCAAATAAGTCTCACGGTTTTTTTGCTTTGTATCCAGATAGTCGGCAAAATCCAGACTCACAATTTCACCTGTTGACAATTCCTCCATAGTAACAATCAGCTTATTTTCTTTAATAACAGATGATTTATTGTCCAGTAGTCTCCATACCAGAGTACCTTCAAATTTTCCAAGGGTCTCATTTGTTACATGAAGAGAAACCCTGGTACCCTCCTCCACTGCCGAAGCCATAACCGGAGCAAAAAACCTTTTTGCTTCATAATGGGCTGCCTTCCATCTGCCAAAATAGTCGATACTTGCCCAGGAGGCCACCGGCCAGCAGTCATTAAGCTGCCAGTATATAGCTCCCATACAGCGGCCCCTGTTCCTTCTCCAGTGTTCTACTCCGTATCGCAAGCCTTCTGCCTGTATAAGCTGTGATGCATAGAGAAGCGAATCAAAATTCTTTGGATACTTAAAATATTCGCTAATATAATAAAGAATTTTTTCATTACCTGTGCCATTCTTCTGGTGGGACTCCATCACATATGAAAATATATTTCTATCTTCAGGCAACGTAAAGGTTTCTACTGTTTTCAGACAAGGAAATGACTGCAGGCCGAATTCTGACATAAACCTCGGGTAAAGGGTTCTGTATTCTGTTATTGGTTTTCTTCCGTGCCATACATCCCAATAGTGCATATCTCCGGTATCCTGGCTGTTAGGATCTGCAAATCCTCCCTTTGATGTAGGAGATGCCGTCAGATATGAGGTATTGGGATCAATCTCTTTTGCTATTTCAGGCATATACTCTTCAAACTGTCTCAGATAATCCTTCTTCAGCTTTTCTCCAAAACGTTCCCATTCCCATTCGTTCCATGCCAGTTCCAACTCATTATTACCGCACCAGAGGCCAAGGGATGCATGGTGACGAAGTCTTGTCATATTATCTTTTATTTCATATGTTATGTTATCCTTAAATTCATCATTAAAATCATATACCCCGCATGCAAATAAATGATCCTGCCATATTATAAGGCCGTATTCATCACACACATCGTAAAAATAATCATCAGGATAATAACCTCCGCCCCAAACACGTATTGTGTTAAAATTTGCTTCTATACAGCTTTTAACAAGCTTTTCAGACCTTTCTCTGCTGCACCTGGCCAGAATATTATCTTCGGGTATATAGTCACCGCCCATAGAAAAAATCTTTTTACCGTTTACAACAAACTCACAGGACTCTCCCCAATTATCCTCTTGTCGGTTTAATGTTATTGTTCTTAATCCTATTTTCATAGCATTCTGATCAATAACTTTTCCCTTGCAGGATAATTTAAAGCACATTTTATATAAAGGTTGTCCGCCGTAATTATTGGGCCACCATAGCAAAGGATCGGCAATATCCATACTTATGTGTTGTTCATATGAAGCAATATCTGTTATCCTTTTAATAAACTCGCCGTTTGGAGTTTCAATGATAATCTCTATACCTGCACCCTCATTACTCCAGTTTTCTGTCCGTAATCTGATATCAAGACTTACATTGTTGTCATTATGTATTTGTGTAACGTAAATATCGTCCAATCTTGCCATATCATAGCTCTGGATTGAAATACTTCTCCATATTCCCATATCCGGAAGCTGTGGACCCCAATCCCAGCCAAACATGCTGTGTCCTTTTCTGATATGTGATATACCCGGTATGGCATCTGCGCAGCTGCAGAGATACTGCTCACTGTCTTTTTTCAAACAATACTCTATGGGAGAACTGATCACCACTTGGATAATATTCTCTCCTGTTGAAAGACAGCTTTTTATATCAACTTCATAGGTTCTGTGCATATTCTCAGCTTTAAGTATGCTTTTACCGTTTATAAATACCTCGCACAGTGTATCCAGCCCCTCACAAAGCAATATCAGCTTATCATGGTTGAAAGCACTTTCATCCAGGTGAAATGTCTTTTTGTATTCATAGTCAAATTTACACAAATCACGTATCTCATACTCATTGTCTCTGAAAAATGGATCCTGCATTTTTCCTGCTTGAAGCAGATCGTTATATACCGAACCCGGTACGACCGCAGTTATCCAATTTTCCTCATCCGTCCTCTTCATTTGCCATCTGCCATTAAGATCTAATAGAACCATACCACGCCTCCAGACTGAATCTTATTTGTGCTATTTAAACTTAGCATTCATAAACAAAAATTATAATAGCATTAAACTATACTGATATTAACACTTTGAACACTTAATGTCTTGTAGAGTTCCTGCATGTTTTTGTGGTATAATGACATTTAGATGAATAAAGTTATTTCAGACTCGGCTAAAAAATTAATAAATCCGGGAGGTACCAGATGAATGAGACTATGCTTACAGCAGAATCCCTGATTAATCCTAAAATCCAGGCAAACTGTCACGTTGTAACTTCAATTAAACATGCCTATCCACTGCATTATCATGACTATTATGAGATTTTTATCATTATATCCGGGAAATGTATTCATCGGGTCAATAGCCAGGAGCAGTTGCTGGGAACAGGAACACTTGTATTCATGCGACCTGAAGATGCCCATGGCTACACTTATTACAACAATATGGACTGCCAATTTATGAATGTAAATTTCTATAAAGAACTGGTTGAAGAATGTTTTGATTTTCTTGGGGAGCAGCATTTTTCTCTTAAACTAAAGACTCTTGAACTCCCTCCCTATATAGTTCTGCCCTCTGAAGACATGGAGGCACTTATCGGCAAAGGAGAACAGATTAATCTGTATACCTCAATAGATGAGGATAAAGCAAAAATACTGGGTAAAAGTTTTTTAATTGATGCACTTACTTATCTGTTCATAGATTATAAAAACCATAAAAACAAGGCAATTCCCGATTGGTTTGATCTGGTTCTCTTTCAGCTGCAAAAGAAAGAGAACTTTACTGCCGGTCTTGATAAATTATATCAAATATCAAATAAAAGCACCGGTCATGTTAATCGAACCTTCAGACAATATCTCAATACAACGCCTACTGCCTACATCAATAATCTCAAACTCAACTATGCCAAGAATCTTCTCATTACCACCACCTTGGATATTCTTGAAGTGGCCCTGGAAGCAGGCTTTGAAAATTTAAGCCACTTCTACCATCTTTTCAGAGAAAAATATGGTGAATCCCCTGGAAGAGTGAGATCCACATAATACATGCAACTGTTATGCATATGCTTTGATAGTCACTCACCACTAACGGCTATCAAATATAAGTGTAAAACCATATGAGTATTTTGTTCTATAAAAATTAATTTAATTCAAGTAATAACCTGTTAAATACAAAAGAAAAGCTGCTGCAAAACTTTGATGGTAGTTTTGCAGCTGCCTTTTTTGATATGGGCATTACAGGTTTCTGTTCCTGGTTACACCATTATTTTGACAATAAATTATACAATAACTGTGCCATTTCCGCCCGGCTTGTTCTGGCTTTCGGGTTTAACTTATGCCCACTGCCGCCGATGATACCTGTTTCAGCAAAAAGTTTCATTGCTTCTCTGGCCCAGGATGCTATCTGCCCGGCATCCTCATAGGTTGTTATCTCTCTTCCGGCCGATCCTCCGGGGAGCTCACCCATAACCTTCAACGCACTGTACAACAGTGTAATCATCTCCTGCCTTGTGATCTCCTTGTCTGGGGAATACAGGTTGTTTCCTGTTCCGGCCGTTATACCGAGACTCCTTGCTGCGGCCAGATAACCGGTATAATAGGTGTTTCCGGCATCTGCAAAGTTATCCTTAAACGTTATATCAGGAGCTATGTTGTATGCCTTCATTAACATTACCAGAAATTGAGCTCTGCTCAATCCCTCTTTAGGACTGAAATAGCCATTTCCGGTTCCGGCAGTAATTCCCCTTGCTGCAGCAAATTCCACCGCACCGGCATACCATGCACTATCTGCCACATCTTTAAAGGACACCTTATTATAGCCTATGGCAAACTGTGAAAAGTGCCGTGTTTTAAACTTAACCCTTTTACTTATGGGATCGTATATGCTGTTGCTTACTGTTTCAAGCTCACCCTTTCTGTTGATAAAGTAAAGGACAATAGCATTAATATCCTCTTTTTCAGATGGTGTATACGAAGCCGACACCTCCACATTTCCATTAAAATGCGATATTTCCTTGCCTCCGCCGTAAACACTGAAATCAAATACCGGTCTGTCACCTACAGCTTTCCTTGCCTGTTCATTCAAGGAGGAATTATCCATCCTGGTCATAATGACTTTCAAATCGCCCTGCACCTGATCATAAAGTGAAGAAAGCGCTGCCTCACTGAAGGTGACTGTTGCAACAGGTGTAATGATTTTAAGCTGGTTGACCTTATTTTGCATAAGTAACTCAACAGCAGCTTTTGGAAGGACGGTTTCAATACTCTTTGCCTCTTTCCCTGCCTCCACTCTTATTTCAACCTGGATATTCAACGATTGCCTTAACTGCTATTTCATCAGTCTCTGAACCATTGGAGGATGAGGAGGTACCTGAAGATGAAGAAGAAGAATTGTTACCGCCTGTTGAAGTTCCTTCTTTGTATGGTATCTTTATGACCACTGTTGTGAGCGGTTCCAATACTATGGAGTTTGAGGACAGTACAAATCCCGATTTTTGTTTTACCTCCGTTGCTCCTGCTTCATCATTGTCTACAAGAACTTTTCCTGCAGTTAAATTTTCCTGCAGTGTCAAAGTTCTGGATCTGCTGTCTGCATTGACAAATACATAGTATGTACCTGTCTTATCTGTTGAAACATTCTTAAACCCGATTACAAGATCATTCGCTTTGATCTCCTGCGAATTAATAAGTGTCACATTGGAATTGACCAGGTTCTGACTTCCCAGCCTGAATGCATTTGTGGAGCTTCTAAGAGCTATCAGTCCGGCGGTATACTTCTGTGTTACGGCACTAACCGGGTACAACTCAGGATCTGTGGCTTTCGCCCAATCAAACTTGTTAATCGCATCGGATGAATCATATGAGTCATGAATAAAATATCCGAAAACCTTGCCAAACTCATCTTTTAATGCATGATACTTCTGCTCGGGAACCCCGTCTCCCAGCCATTGCTTGGTTCTGCCATACTCCTGCCCTGCGTGCATGAAAGCAGTGCCCTGCGAAGTCAGAACAAGCGTATTTCCCAGCCTGATTCTCTTGTGAATCTCCAGATTGTTGGCCGGTATTGCAGGATCCTTCTTTATGGATTGTGCAATGACATCGTACAGAGTAAGGTTGTCATGTGCCTCAATATAGCTGACAATATCTCCGGGATCATCCTCTGCAATGTTCCCCGGCTGACCTTTAATATTATTGAATATTACATTTATATCTCTGGCACCGCCTGTAATAAACCTGGGCTCGCCTTCCATTCCGAAGCCGGATTTCAGCTCATTCCTGACTTCGTCGGAAAATACGCCTACTGAATCTGTTTTATCCACCCAATCCTGGTCTGCTGCCTTCCCCGTTAAAGATGGATCAGCCAGATGACCGGAGAAGGTTCTCCAGCCTTCACCGATAAATAATGCATTGGGGTTGATGCTTGCAGCACCATCACAGGCTTTTTGAACCGCATCATATGTAGCATCACCCATCATGTCAAATCTCATTCCGTCTATTTTGTATTCCTTAAACCAATACTTTACCGAATCGACCATAAACTTCTCAGCCATTTTATGATTAGTGGCAAGATTGTTACCGAAGCCGCCCAGGTATTTTCCGTCTGCATCCTGGAAATGATAGTAATTGGGTACAATATCATTTAAGAAGTCTGCTTTTGCCATATGAGTATAAACGACGTCCAGTATGACGCCCATACCTGCATCATGAATTGCATCTATCAGCTCCTTCAGCTCCTTTATTCTCAATTCCGGATCTGCTGCATTTTCCGAATATGCACCATCGGGTGAAAAATAATTCTGCGGATCATATCCCCAATTATAATTGTTCCCGATTGCCGAATAGCTGTTTTCTCTTTTGCCCATATCAGCTTCGTCACCATAATACCAGGCCATGACCGGAAGCAATTGTACATGTGTAACACCAAGAGATTTGATATAGCCCAATTTGTCAATAAATGCCTTATAGGTTCCCCATCTTGCATTTAAATCCTTTTCAACACTTGTATCCGAGGTAAAATCTCTGATATGGATCTCCCAGATTACAGCATCCTCCCTCTTCTCATATCCTTTGATATTAGCTCTGCTGAATCCTTCCGGATTTGTACCGCTTAAATCAACAATAGCAGCTTTGCCTACGGTATCTCCATCAGGACCCGCCTTTCCCGCTGAGTCCACT
>JAQSXC010000166.1 GCA_029266335.1 Eubacterium sp.
CGTCATCTTCGCAATCGCAATCCCATTCAAGTTCTATTTTCTGATGACAATGCGGGCATTCAATCGCTTCTGCATCCTCATCAATCAAATCAAGGTCAACCTCAATTTCTTTACCACAGTATGGGCATTCAATTTCTTCAAACTCTATTTCATCCTCTTCATCATAAATAGTTTTTTCGAGTTCGGCAAGATCTTCATCAATCCCATCAACCTGCTCACTCATTTCATCCTGTATTTCTTCAACATCTTCTATTGCGAGAGCAATATCGTCCAAAACGTCAATGATAGCAGTAAAAAGCTTGCCTTCATTTGTTGTTTCATCAATTCTCATACCCTCTGCCAAGCCTTTTATAAACGCAACACGTTCGCTAATATAACTCATAATCCTACCTCCTCATTTTCGCTTGAGTACATTATTTATTTACTCTTTCCATATAGTCATTAGTTCTTGTATCTATTCTAATTACATCTCCAGTATTAACAAAAAGCGGAACTTTTATAACAGCCCCTGTTTCAACAGTAGCAGGTTTTGTTGCACCGGTTGCAGTATCACCCTTAAAGCCGGGATCAGTCTGAGTAACTTCAAGCTCAACAAAGGTTGGTGGTTCAATACCGAAAACATTGCCTTTGTGTGAAAGTATTCTTACAACTTCGTTTTCCTTAACAAGATCAAGAGCATTTCCGATTGAAGACTGGTTGATTGGAAGTTGTTCATAGGATTCAACATCCATAAAGTAGTATAAGTCTCCATCATTGTAGAGATACTGCATATCTTTTCTTTCAATATGAGCTTTTGGCATTTTATCAGTTGGGTTGAAAGTTCTTTCAACTGTAGCTCCAGTTACAATATTCTTCAGCCTTGTTCTAACAAAAGCTGCTCCTTTACCGGGTTTAACATGCTGGAATTCTACTACCTGAAAAATATTATTGTCCAATTCAAAGGTTACACCGTTTCTAAAATCACCTGCAACTATCATATCTTACCTCCATGATATAAATAAAATATTACATTTTTATGAATTAATAAATAACATAAAGATTTTATGTTTAATTGTTCCTAGTTTATATTAAATTAATTTTTCTGATAAGGCAAGAAAAATTTTCAATATAATGGTCAAATACTTTATTTTTGGTTACCTTTTACTAGAGTATAATGATATCTTTTGGTGCCTGGGTCAGTATCTGCGGTTTATCATCCCTTATAATTATAGTATCTTCTATTCTGACACCGCCTAAACCCTCAACATAAATTCCAGGTTCCACAGTAACTGCCATATTGTTTTGCAGGACTTTGTCCCCTCCCATTGAAAGTCTTGGGCTTTCATGGATTTCCAAGCCCAGTCCATGTCCCAGTCCATGCCCGAACTTACCTTCAAAACCTTTTCCATATATTATGTCTCTGGCAATTTTATCAACTTCCCTGCCGGTTTTTCCCCTGACAGCACCTTTTTCAGCCGTTAACTGTGCCTCCAATACTATATTATAAATATCTATAAGCCTCTTGTCCGGCTGTCCCAGAAATACAGTTCTTGTTATATCAGAGCAGTAATGGTTATATAGAGCTCCAAAGTCTATAGTTATAGCATCACCCAGTTCAAGTTTTTTCTCCGACGCCACACCATGAGGCATGGAGGATCTTAATCCGCTAGCAACAATAGTTTCAAAGGATGGAGCTGTAGCTCCCAGCTTCTTCATTCTGTACTCAAGCTCTGCAGCAACATCCATTTCTGTAATTCCAGGTTTAATTAATGGAAGCACCTGCATTAAGGCATCATCTGCCACCTTAACGGCTTTACTGATTATCTCTATCTCCTGCTCATCCTTGATACTTCTCATTTCATCAACTGTCAAACCTATTCCTTTGAGTTCAGCAGTTTTGAACTTGCTGCTCAGTACTTTAAAGGAGGAATAGGTCAAATCATGATCTTCAAAACCCAAAACCCTTATCTGTTCAGAGTTAATTATTTCATTAATGGTATCATTTATATCAGGCTTGTGCTGAACTATCTCAAATAACGGAGCCTGGCTTGCAGACTGCTCCATATATCTGAAATCGGTAAGCAGATATGCCTTTTTATCTGTTATTAACAAATTGGCAGATGTACCTGTAAAGCCGGAAAGATACATGTAATTTTCTCTCTTGGTAATCAAGGCACTCTCCAGATTCATTTCGGCCAATTTGTTTCTGAAGTTTACCAGTCTTGCATTAAGATTCTTTATATCAGTCATGTTAACCTCCCAAGCCATGTTATGGCTTTGAGCCGCATAGCGGCTACAAAATATTCAATAACTTTTTAACTCAATCCCTCCCAGGTACGGCCCCACAATCAGTAATGAAGCATCCCCGTTGTAATATCTATTTATTACTTCTACTTGTTTTATAAACAGTTCTGTGATATACCTTTAAACCTACAAGTTTATGGCAGCATGCAAAGCAAGAATATAGCTCATTTTTCCGAACCCGCAAATCTGTCCGACACAGACAGGTGCAATTACAGAGGTATGTCTGAATTCTTCTCTGCTATGTATGTTTGAAAGGTGGATTTCAATTGTTGGTATTTCAATTGC
Source organism: Eubacterium sp. (assembly GCA_029266335.1). GTDB lineage: Bacteria > Bacillota > Clostridia > Acetivibrionales > DSM-1351 > Ruminiclostridium. The sequence goes on from JAQSXC010000166.1 coordinate 2,569, forward strand.
CTTAATCGCATCCCTTATAGCTATGCTGTAATGTGTATAGGCACCGGCATTGATTATAACCACCTCATAAACTCCTCTTGCAGCATGCAGCCTGTCAATTATTTCTCCCTCATGGTTGCTCTGAATGAAGTCGCTCTCCAGACCAAGCTCCTGAGATACATTATTTACTGCCTGAGCTATATCCAGCAGTGTTTCACTTCCATAAACACCTTTCTCACGAACTCCAAGCAAATTCAGATTTGGACCGTTAACCACCAAAACCTTTTTCATGTTAAACCTCCATATTAGCATACCCTAATCATATTTCTTTCTTGCCTCAAGGTAAATCCTTTTCATTTCCAGAGCATCCTCAGCCATCATGCCTCTTGATTCACATATAATTACCGGTTCCATTTTTCTTTTTACAAGTATTGGAGCCAGATGCTCAAATTCCGGGCCAAACTGTTTATCAGAGAAATTCCAGTGTCTCTTTTCGCCACCCTTAGAAAACTCAATTCTGCTGAAATGGCAATGTATTTTTTTTGCCCGTTCCTTTCCGATAGAGTTTTCAATAATATCAATAACAGCAGCAAAGTCCTCTTCGGAATTCAATCTGCCCAGACCTCTGGCGTGCACATGTCCAAAATCAATTGTAGGAATGATCCTTTCATCAAGTTTGCACATTTCCATAACCTCTTCAATTGTACCAAGCTGATTATGCTTTCCCAACACCTCGGGGCAGATGTGCACGTCCCCATAACCTGCGCTATCTGATAACTCCAGAGTTTCCCCCAGTATTTTAAGTGCTAATCCCAGTGCCGTTTCTCTTTCCATTTTGCTGCAGGAGCCGGTATGGACAACAATTCTTTTTGCCCCCATCCATTTAGCTACTCGCAAGGTTTCCAGGATATATCTTTTGGAGTTTTCCCTTTTATCCTCTTCTTCACTGGACATATTTATATAATATGGTGCATGAATACTCATAAAAATATTGTTATTTTGTGCCTGCTGGCCGATTTCACGTGCTGTTGCTTCGCCGACATTCACACCTTTTGTACACGAATATTCATATGCGTCCAAGCCCATTCCGGCCAGCCAGCCGGGCGTCTGTGAAGATGACTTGTAACCCTGTTCATAAAAGCTGTCTGAATTTCCAGACGGTCCGAATTTTATCATTTCTGTCTCCTAAATTTGAGGCTTATCATTATTGTTTCTTTATACTCCGCAAAAATACGGTTTTGGTTAAGGCAAAGTCTTCTATCTATATGTTCTTTCAAATATTGCTTATCCGCAATATACTCACAGCTAAAGAAATATTAGCCCAAGCTACTTTCAAGGAAAACCTTCATTGCCTTGTAGCACATGTATACATCAATTTTGCTTGTTACTTCTACAGGAGAATGCATAGACAAAATTGGTACTCCGCAGTCCAGAACTTCTACACCAAGGTTTGCAACAAACATGGCAATAGTACCTCCGCCTCCCTGGTCAACCTTGCCCAGCTCAGCCGTATGCCAAATAATTCCCTTTTCATTAAACAGTTTTCTTATTAATCCCATAATCTCTGCACTGGCATCGCTGGAATCATATTTACCTCTTGCTCCGCCATATTTCTGTACAACTACTCCGTTCCCCAAGTAAGATGCATTTTTCTTTTCATGTACCTCCTGATAGGACGGGTCAACTCCGGGATTGACATCGGCAGATAGCATAAAGGAATTTTCAAGACATTGGTTCAGCAGAATGTCTGAGTAAGTATCCCCTGTCAGGTATATTAACTTTGAAATAAAGCTTTTGAGAAAGTTGGATTGAGCTCCGGTGTTTCCTGTACTTCCTATTTCTTCTTTGTCGGTTAATATACAGAGAACCGTCTTATCAGCAGGTTTGGCATCCAATACCGCCTTAAGGCAGGTGTATGCGCAAACCCTGTCATCCTGACCGTAAGCACCTATCATACTTCTGTCAAGACCTATATCCTTTGCTTTAAAGGCAGGAACAGCTTCCAGCTCGGCTGAAAGAAAATCCTCTTCAATAATACCGTACTTTTCATTTAAAATTTTGAGTATGTTTAACTTGATTTTATCCTTGATCTTCTTGTCATTAAATGGTCTTGAACCGATGAGCAGGTTCAACCCTTCTCCTGAAACCACTTCGCTTGCCTTCTTCTGCATCTGGTCCTGGGCAAGGTGCGGAAGAAGATCTGTAATTGTAAATACAGGATCAGTTTCATCTTCACCGATACATATATCAATTTTTGTTCCATCCGCCTTAACAACAACCCCATGGAGAGAGTACGGAATAGCAACCCATTGATACTTTTTGATTCCTCCGTAATAATGAGTTTTCAACAGCACAAGTCCTGAATCCTCATATAAAGGATTCTGTTTAATATCCAATCTGGGAGAATCAATATGTGCACCAACCATATTAATTCCCTCAATAACGGGTTTATCACCGACAACAGCCATAGCAACGGCTTTATGTCTATTTATGTAATAAACCCTGGCACCTTTTTTCAATTTTTTACCTTGCTTGAACAAGGTCTGTAAATTTTCAAAGCCATTCTTAACAAGTTCTTTTTCAACTATAGAGGCAAACTCTCTCTCAGTTTTGCCCTTATCCAAATACTCCTTATAGTTTTCACAAAGGTCAAAGGCTTTCCGTATCTCACTTTCACTATGTTCCCATGCATTTTTCGTTTCATAGGAAAGCTTTTCCTTCAATAACTCGGCTTGTGATTTTTCTTCGCTCATAATAATCTCCTGTCTTCGTGGCCTGCACGCTCTTTTTTGATAAAAAACTTATCCCTCATTTTTGACTTAAAATCAAAAAATTGATAATATTATAACCAATATTACCTTTATATATAATTAATTTATCCAAATATAATAATAAATAATACGATTTGGATAATTAATTTTACCAAACTCAACCAACGTTGAAAACCCTTAGACTCAAGGTTTTTCAAAAAAATGAAAATTTTGGTTCAGTTTAATTATACTTTTCAAAGGAGAAAGTTACAATGTATGACAACCATATTCACTCACAATTTTCTACAGATTCCAATATGGATGCAGAAGACGCCTGTAAAAGAGCAGTTGAAATCGGACTGACAGGTATAGTTTTTACAGATCATGTTGATTATGATTACCCTGAGTTTGATGACAGCTTTCTGATAAATTATGATAATTACTTTGAGCAATTCAAGCTTCTTCAAGATAGCTGGAAGGATAAGCTTGAAGTTTTAATAGGTGTTGAAATGGGCTTTCAGCCTCATGTGGTCAATCAGATTAACAAAGTCATAAGCCAGCATCCCTTTGATTTTGTAATAAATTCTGTTCATATTATAGACCGTATGGATCCTTATACAAGAACCTTTTTCAGGGGAAAATCCCAGCATGAGTCCTATGAAAGATACCTTCAGGAAATACTGTTATCGGTCAATGCCTACGACAATTACGATATTATCGGGCATATAGGCTATGCGGCAAGATATGGGGATTTTGAGGATAAGCCATTAAGATATGCCGATTACAGAGATACAATCGACGAAATCCTAAAAGCTGTAATAGCCAAGGGCAAGGGTATTGAACTGAACACCTCCGGCCTGAGATCCGATCTAAAACAGCCACTACCTGGATATGATGTATTTCAAAGATATTTTGAACTTGGCGGAGAAATAATAACCCTGGGTTCTGATTCACATTATTCAGAGCATCTTGGCCATAGCTTCAAGGAAGCCTCAGAATATTTGAAACATATGGGCTTTAAGCATGTGGTACATTTCAAACAGCGTAAGCCCTTATTTGATAAGTTATAATGCACAGGTCATATAGACTGTTTTTCAGTCGTAGAGAATTTTTTCCTTAAGTGCGTTTCAATGACGCAGCCAATGTACCTGGTGTCATATTGACCGCAATGACGTTTATCGCCTTGTTATGAATTACTTAATTAATTATGGAATAGCCCTGAACGGTTTTTATAGATAAGTATATAAGCCGTTTTTTAGTTGCATAATATAAATTAAGAGGTGACATATGCTCGATTTAAAAACCAAACTGTTCTCTTTATCTTTGCAGCACTGGCTGGATATTGAGGTTTTCTCATGGCGCTGGTTTGTAAAAATAATGATTATTGCCTTGTTTATATTTATTTTTTATAAATTCATTAATAAAACTCTTAATATAATTGCTTTTGGTTTTATGATATCTCTTGTTTCAACAGTTCTGGACATAGTAGGAACCTATTTTATTTTTTGGGAATACCCTTATAGAGTGTTGCCTGTAGAATTCTCAGAAATTCATGATCTTGTAGTTATACCAATAGCTTTTATGCTTATCTACCAATATTTTATCAAGTGGAAGCCTTTTATTATTGCCAATGCTATTTTATCAGCCATATCATCATTTGTTATGGAACCCGTATTTATAATGCTTAACTTTTACAAATCTATCTCATGGAAACACATATATTCTTTTCCCATATTTTTTGCCTTGCCAATTTTATGTAAGCTGATTATTAATAGGCTTAAGCCTGACACCAATTAATATGTGTTTTTATATAAAAGTTAATTTTTATAAATAAAATATAATTAAACTTAACATTTCAATGCTTGAAATATATTCAGAATGGGTATATATTAAATATTGTAATAGAAAGAAGGTGATATAATTGAATAAGGATAACGTACTTTTAAATCCGGACGTTATTGAGGAATGCCTGTGTGAGTCATTTGATATTTTTGAAAAATATTCTTCACATAACCAGGACAATACCTCAAACGTCAACGAAATAGCCTCCTAGCACAAGGCTTTTTTTTATTTCTGTCACCAGCCACTTTACCTAACTGTTACCGAATATGTTACATATTCCTTATCAAAATGATAGCCCAGCTTTTCCGACAAGGCAACTGATTCCCTGTTTGCGGCATCCCAGCTGGGATAAAGATTTCTGTCCAGACATTCCAGTATCAATTTTGCCCCACAGACCAGAGCAAGGCCTCTTCTATGATAATCCTCCCTGGTGTCTATCTCAATTTCAATACCGCTGTCATAGACTGTGTATGAGGAAGCACCTGAAACAATCTGATTATTATGAAAAGCCACAAAACCAAGCCCGTATTCAGCATAAGACTCATATTTTTCAAATTCACAGCAAAAGCACTTTGACCATTCCTCTTTTAAGACCTTATGATATAATTCTTCATCAATTCTTCTTAAACTGTACCCGCTCGGCAGTCTGTCAATATAGGCTTTAAGCTTATCCCTGTCAAATACCTCAGGTTCCTTTTTTATGGCATAACGCATAAATTTATGACTCTTGTCTTTATAGACATGTTCTATAAGTTCAGACCAAGCATGATTTTCCGGTATCATTAGTATGTACTTTGCCGGGAAGCCTTCTGGAATATTCTTTACAAGCTCAATATTTGGTTTCCCTGCGAAAAAGCAGAAATCACCAGTTATGATCTGAGCTGATTGCGGATTTTCAATATTGTCTGTCCAGGCATTTCCCATGTACCCCTGCAAACATGACCATAGAAGTGTTTCCTCCCAACCATCAAAAAATGGAGCTATTCTGCACATATCTACTTTATTTAAACGGTACACATCCAATACCTCCAATTCAAATTGCATAAATATTTTAATATAATGTTGTATTCTTCATAAAACTGCTGAATAGTGCCAATCAAAATGCACTTTTATTAAGCTCACTTGCATTATTTTATATATGATCTGATTTAATAACCTAAAGGTTTACCTACAATAATCACTTTAATTCTGTCTTTAATAAACTGTCGTTTAATTATAACAAAATCATTGCATATTCTTTCTTCACTGCTGCAATCCACACAATAGCCAGTTTTGGTACACGGAGTATTCTTTCCCAACCTTTTGGCATCAAGAGGAGCAGCATATTGACGTACTCTTTGTTCAGCCTCTTCCAGATTCCTTACAAGTTTGTTTATACCAGCAATGATAATTACCTGCTCAGGACCATAAATCATCGGAGCAACACGGCTGCCATTCCCATCAATATTGTATAGCTCTCCCTGCTCTGTCAATGCATTTGTGCTGCACAAAAAAGTATTGGAGCTAAAACTTTTCCTGTATATTTCCTTTTTTTCCTCTTTAGAAATACCTTCTCTATGTTTATCCAGAAAAGTGTAATTTCCGTTTCTTAAAAAATCAATTATTCCCGTTTCAAAGAGGGTTACCGAGTCAGCTACGGCTACATCAGCAGTCTCAGGTATCAATTGTTCCACAGTTTGAATTAGTAAGGCTTCATCAGGAACAAAAATCCCTGTTATATTGTTTTTTTGAAGGTTAGCAATAGTCCTGTCAACTCTTTGCTGTATATACCACTGAATATGTTCATCCATGTTAACTTTCACCTGTATAATCAAATTTTTTACTTATCTGATATGTTATTTAATTTATTTTTTCTCCCGTCTAAATTCTAAAATGTCTCCTGGCTGACAATCCAACACATCACATATTGCATCCAGCGATGAAAAACGAATAGCCTTCACTTTACCGGTTTTTAGATTTGATAGGTTTACATTTGATATACCTACCCGTTCTGCCAGTTCATTCAATGAAATTTTACGGTCAGCCATAACTCTGTCCAGCCTTAATACTATCGCCATCTTATCTCCCTACCTGTTTGGAATGTTTAGCCCTACCAGAATTATATCATATGGTGGTATCCGAATTTTTTTGATATATAAAACCATACTTTATTACCTTTGAAAATAATACTCCAAGGAGACCGATCAAAAGAAGAGTACCGTTACATAAGATAAAACTCCCTTTTCTATATATCGTAAAACTACAATCATATCCTGGAAACCGTGGGAAAACAAACGATGAAATAACAAATAACATGCCGACTATCATAGTACACCAAACTAGAATATTTGAAAATGGTTTTTTTATAATAGCTATATTGATTAAAGAAATAAAGCAACAAACTACACTTGTTAAAAACAATGCGTTGCTTAAAAATATATTCACATCTTTCGTGTCCCATATTTGTTCCTTTATGCCAACAATAAGAAATGGTATAAAAAACAAAGACAATAATCCCGTCAATACAATTGATGCAGCCAGAATCAATTTAAAAGTCAAACTGAATTTTATCTCCGGTTCCTTTTCATATACAATCAATGTATCTTTTATTTCTTCACTCATTTCATTTTCCTCCATTTTTGGGTATTATCACTATTTCAGTATAATACAGTTATAATGAAAGTCAATATATTTTTAATGTTTATCATTAGATTTTTATATTTTATCATTAAATCGGTATGAGGAATTAAAGAATTAAAAAGTTAAAGAAGTAAATTGAAAGGTGAGATGCCACTTTGTAAAATGAAAAGCAACCTTTGTAATTGACAAGTGAATATTTGTAAACGAAACGCAGTTTTTGTATCCGAA
>JAQSXC010000167.1 GCA_029266335.1 Eubacterium sp.
GCACTGCCTTTGGTAGGATAGATGAGTCCAAGTAAGGTTCGGATGGTAGTGGATTTTCCTGCGCCATTTGGCCCTATAAATCCGAAAACCTCTCCCTGTTCCACATTTAAATTTACATCAATAATACCTCTTGCTTTTCCATATTGTTTTGTGAGATTTTTAATTTCTATGACACTCATAAATTTCCCCTCCAATATTTTTATATATTTTAAATTAATAGGGCATTTTAATTAAATATATTCTTCCTTATAAAAATTGTTTCTTAACATATCCAGACATTCAGTAAATTCTTTAAACAGGACATCATAGTCAACCTCAGATTTATTAGACAGCTGATTTGCATAGCCATCTGCAATCCAATAAAGCATTTTCATAACAAGCTTAACATCAATACTTTCTTTAAATTTTAAGCAGTCCATGCCTTCATAAGCAATTTTATTTCTGAAGCCTTCGCCTTTTGAGAGAATGGTTTTTACGTCATCTTTAACCTCTTCATCATTTTCGAAATACATACTGGTTAAAAAGGATGGTATTCCAGGGTGTTTTTTCATCACACCAATTTCAATGCTGGTTGAAAGCTTAATCCTTTCAAAGAAATCCGTAACCTTATAATCAAATTTTTCATTGATTTCTTTCATTATAGTATTGCCACACAGCTCTATCAAATAAAGATACAAGCCTTTTTTTGTTCCAAAGTAATGAAATATCATTGCTTTGGAAATTCCTGCTGCAGCAGCTATGTCGCTGACGGAGGTTTTTTTATAACCATTGGTTCCAAAGGATTTTAGAGCTCCATCAATAATAGTATTCTGCTTATCTTTATTTAAATTTAAAAATTTCTCCAAAAAAATCACCTCAAAAAACTATAAACCGATTCGGTTAATATCAGTATAGCACCCTAAACCGAATCGGTCAATATTGATTAGAAGCATTTTATAATATTTTTCTCCATTCCTCATAAAGCACAGGCCTTGTCTCCTTTAAGACTAGCATAAAATCACTTAATACTCCCAATTTTTTAAGTCCTCTGAAAAGAAGCTTAGGATAAGGTACATCCATTGTAAAATGTGCTCTTGGGTCAATTACTCTTAAGTTTTCATCCTGCTGCACATATATATGATTACATCTCATATTAATTCTTTTAAATCCAACTCTTTTAAAGTCTTCAATGAGCTCAATAAGGTTTATTGAAAGATTTCTGCTCAAATCATTCTGCCTTATATATTTTCGGAGCTTTATACCACTTATATATTCTCGTATCATTGAGTTACCCTTGCAGCCATAGGCTTCAGGGAAATGCTTGTCTCCGTTTACTGCCTGTAGTATTTCATACTCATTTTTACATTGATCTCCATTATAGAATATTTTAATAACTTTTCCATCAGGCATTAAATATACCTGCCCTGATGTGCCTTTTCCTAAAAAGGTACAGGTGCTTAAATTTATGCCAAAGTCATTTCCATTTAATATATTATTTATATCACTCAATTTAAAAAACTCCTTTTATAGAGACTTACAGCAACTTAACTTATACATGTCTCAAAATACTGAATCCTCAGCAGTTTTTGGACATGTATAAGTTCATAGTTAATGTTAGTTCGCTATAGTGTACTATATCATTGCATCACTATGTAAGGAGAATATATTGTTAATATATTTTATTAATATAATTAACATTTGATACTAATAATAAAGAGCAAAGGTTAAATAACCTCTGCCCCTATATCCTTAATAAATTAATATTGGCGTTTACTACTTTATATCCTTTGTTCAATATTATTATATGATAAAGCTTGTACAATGCTACTATATTTTGCAATTAAATATATCTTTTATACTAGCTAATCAAAATACTTTTTTACAACTATTAACGGTCTCATCATGTCGTGATCCTCATGCTCAAGAATGTGGCAGTGCCATACATATTCACCTGTATGGTTATCAAAATGAACAATTATTCTTGTAACACTTCCAATAGTACCATTTAGAACTGTACCAGGTTCAACTCTTACAGTGTCCTTCCAGGCTCTTTGAGCTTCATCAGGCTTTTCTGGAGGAACTGGACCTCCTTCACTTGGATCCGGGTTAATTATATCAGGGTAATAATCAATTCCTGTGCCTTTTTCAATCCACTCATCAGGCTTGAACGTGGTTAAATCAAAGAGCTGACGGTTTAGTATCTGGAACTGAACTAGATGAAGATGAATTGGGTGGGCAGCTAAAACAGGAGAGGTAAGAGTATTGGCAAATTCCCATATTTCTATACTGTCATACTCAGGCTTTTCTGTAGCAGGATCACTGAACATACGGTGATTTAATGACAGCATAACTCTCTTGTAAAAATCTAAATCCTGGCCTATAACAAATCTTCTTGTTTTTACTGCCATTTCTTTATCTAATTTATCTATGGGACGCAGTATCTTGGGTATTACACTGGTATCTTTTGATTTATAACAAGGATCTGTTACTATAAATTCCATAACATCAGATTTTAAATCATTCTCCTCAGTATTTAGAATAATTTTATCACCTGATTTATATTTTGAAAAATCTATTATAACATCAATACGCTCAGCAGGATCCAGAGGAAATGATGTTAATGTTACAGGTTTGGTCAATAGTCCGCCGTCGGTACCAATTTGAATAAAAGGATCTCCATTTGAAAGCTTCATAACATATCCGTTAGTATTTGAAGCATTTAATATTCTAAAGCGGTACTTTCTTGGCTCAACCTTCAGATAAGGCCATACCTTTCCGTTAACCACCATAGTATCACCAATAAAAGCACGTACTATAGAAGGAAAAACAGGTCCGTTTGGAGGCCCTGAAGGATAAGCCAGTGAGCTGTCTTCCTTAAAGCTTTTATCCTGTATTATAAGAGGAATATCATATTTATCCTTAGGAAGATTAAGACTTAGTTCTTGGAAATCGTGAATAATATAGAAACCGGCCAGTCCTGCATAAACATTCAGTCTTGTAGTTCCTAATGAATGGTCATGATACCATAGTGTAGTTGCCTGCTGATCATTTGGATATTCATATACTTTTCTGCAGAACTTAGGACCTTTACAATCATAATCCCTTGTAAACCAGGCATCAGGGTGGCCATCGCTGTCAGGGGCAACATTAGCGCCATGAAGATGGACTACAGAACGCACCTCTGGATTATCTATAGCACCATGAATAGATTTATCCACTGGTAGAAAGTGTTTTGAAGGCAGATTGTTTACCCATTTTACATAAATAGTCTCACATTTAATTGCTTCAATAGTAGGTCCGGGATACAAACCGTTATAGCCGTATATCAGGGTTTCGTCAAAGTCCCTGTGGAATTTGTGCATAGCAGCCTTCATTTCAATTTCATAATAAGCATAACCGTTTTCAAGTCTGTCTGGAGATAAAACCTTTGGAATTGGAAGTACATCTACAAATTTTGGTATAGTTCCAGGCAGGGATGGGTTCACGTCTGTACAATGAGTTTCTTTAGTAAAATCATTTTCTTCAGGAAGTTCATAATTTTCTTTCAAAAAAGTCACCCTCTTTTTTATTCTTTGAGAAGCAATGCTCCTGATTTAGTATATTCAGGCAAAATAAAACAGTTACTTTTATATAGAAGGGCAATGTGTTTATTTAAATGTTGAATTAGGAAGTGAAGTAACAATTTTAATTGATTATTCAAAAATCCTGCCAATTTATACCTACATTTTATAATGTTATATTGGCAATTATATATAATACAAATATTTTTTTTGAAAGCTTTAATATATTCTAAGGCAACAAATAAGCTTGACCTAGAGGTGATAAAAATCATGAAGAAAATAATTGTTGTTATAATACTTATTTTTTTATTTATACCGGCACAGTGTAAAGCAATGACATCAATTGAAAAGGAGGATATTTATAATGTAACTATGAAACAGGATTTGTTATGTTTAATTATGGCATATCCTGAATACATTGCAGATATAGAAACTGAGGCTGATGGCAGAGTATATGTGGTAATGAAATCAGGAAAGAAGATTCTCTATGATGATAGGAGGCAAAAGAGCTCAGCTGAAAAGCTGTCAAATCCAGATCTGCAGGATATGCTGGAGCAGATTTATCCTCTTTCACCTGCAAGCAGTGTAATGGAGGAAAATTTTGACCCAGGACGCTGCAGAGTATATGGATTATTTTCAGAAGTATACGGCTCCTCGAAAAAATCTATAGAATCAAATCTTGTAAACTTAAATTTAGGCTATTCAAACTATAGGTTTAATAGCAGTAACAAAGCAGCAGAAAGTTTTAAAGCTGCTATGAATGAGTTAATTCCTCTTGCAAAAAACAATAGCTCTATTAGAAATTGTTTATTTCCTTGCAGCGGTACTTATAATTACAGAATTATTGCTGGTACAAATCAATTAAGTCCTCATTCCTATGGTATTGCAGTTGATATGTCAGTTAATAAGAAGGATTATTGGAGATGGTGCTCCAAAGCTGACGGAGATAAAAGACTAAGCTCTTATCCTGGTGAAATTGCAGAAGTCTTTGAAAAGAACAACTTTATTTGGGGCGGCAAATGGGCACATTTTGATATAATGCATTTTGAATACAGACCTGAAATTATTTTAAAAGCCCGATATTTTAATAATAAGCAGAATGCAGAAAAACCCTGGTATCATGGGGTTCCTCTTGACGATGTTTTCATTAAGAAATCTATTGATAAAATTAATAAAGCACTAAAACCAGCGGTGGTATCGGCTGCTGCGGATATTTCCAAAGATGAAGCTGTTAATGACATAAAATTAATTTTTATCAATAGAAATAAAGCACTATTATCAGGAGATTCGGAATTTATAGATTCAATCTATGACAGGGAAACCCAATATGGAAACTGGGCATATGAATACGAAATAAAGAAAATGAAGTATATACGCAACTGGGCTGAAAAGCAGGGAGTTAAGTTTACTGAAATCAACCCAAAGGTAGTGATAAAAAAAATAACAGGAAATAATAACAATTATTCAGTTTATTTGTTGTGTTCCACTGAATATAAGTATATTTATGAAGATCAGCCTGGTATAGAAAACAGTTCAAGGATTGGCACATATCATATTCTTAATATTGTTAACAGGGATGGAAACTGGGCAATTATTAAAGAATGGTATAAAGATCCTTTTGGAGATTCTTTGAACTTAGATAATATAAAGGTAAATTCTATAAAGGAATACATTTTAGCTCAAAATCCAAGAGATTTTTCCGGATTAAGCAGCAGGAGAATTGATGCTGTAGACTATGCAGATAAATTTTGTGGTGCAGCCAGTGAAGAACAGTATGGATTTAAGTATAACAATAAGTACAGAGATTATAATCTAATGGGCGGAGATTGTGCCAACTTTGCATCACAAGTTCTCTATGAGGGCGGAAAATTTAAAAAAAATTCTGCCTGGAATTACGACAGCCGTGATGCAACTGGTGCCTGGTTAAATGCTGATAGTTTTAAAAATTATATGATTGGCAGCGGCAGAGCATCCGTAATAGCCTATGGAAACTATGACAAGGTATATAAAGCCAGCTTTAAACTGATGCCAGGGGATTTCGTTGCTTATGAAAAGAAGGGGGATATTAATCACATCTCTGTTGTAACAGGAGCAGATTCAAAGGGATACACATTAGTGACCTGTCATAATTCAGATAGAAATAATGTACCCTGGGATCTTGGGTGGGGCAATAAGAATATAAGATTCTGGCTGGTTAGAGTTCACTATTAATATTTAAAATATAAGAATACACATTCATGTTAATATGAATATTATGGTATAATGTTAGCTATATGTTAATTTTTTGAGAACATTAATAACTAACAATGAAAATAAATATTGGAAAAGTATATAGACCATTATCAAAAGGAGGACTTATGAAAAAATTCATTATATTAACAGAGAGTGGAGCGGACTTGCCCTTAGATTTAGCAAAGCTAAATGAAATTTACGTACTTCCCATGCATATAATCATGGATGATAAAAGTTACCAGGACGGTTCCATAGCAGTAACAGAGGTGTACGATTATTATAAGAGAACTAAAAAGATACCAACAACATCAGCCATTAATTCTAATGAATATCAGTGCTCATTTGAAAAAATAACTAAGGCAAATCCTAATTGTATTATTATTCATATCAGCTATTCATCTAAAGCATCATGCACTTATCAGAACTCGCTTTTAGGTTCTGAAGATATGAAAAATGTTTATCATGTTGATTCTTTAAGTGTTTCAGGGGGTGAGGCAGCCATTATTCTTAAAGCAGCTGAGCTGATTAAAGATCACCCTGATATTGAACCAGATGATTTAATTGAAAAAATAGAGTCTTTTGTGGCAAGGGCAAGAGTTTCATTTATTCCTGGAAATCTTGAATATCTCAGAGCTGGAGGACGTTTGTCAAATCCAGCGTATTTTGGAGCAACTATTCTCCAGCTGAAACCATTAATTGAAATAGTGGACGGGAAATTGATTGCAACCAAAAAGTACCGCGGTGCAATGAGCCGTATTGCTGAAAAATATATTAATGAATTTATTGATAGATACAATATGGAAAAACAGCAGCTTTATCTGCTGTATTCTCTGGGTCTTGAAGAGCACATAAAACTGCGCATGGAGGAAATTGCAAAGGAAAAAGGCTTCAAAGAAGTCATATGGATTCAAACAGGCTGCGTAATTTCAACCCACAGCGGCCCTGGAGCTATTGGAATAGCAGGATTTGAAATTTAATGCACCTAAAAAACAGGTACTCACTGGGTACCTGTTAAATTTATTATAAAAACTTCTCTAAATACCACATCTGATTTTCCGTAATTTACATACCAAAATAATCCTCCAATGTGAATAATTCTTAGTACATTAAACACATACTAAAGATAAACAATACGCAAACTGTAATTATTTGTTCAAAGGAGGTTTTATTATGTCGATCTTAAAATATTTTCAAAAGAAAAAGAAAGACAGCAACACAGAACAAGCTGTAAAATGTGATATAAAATTGCCGACCCAGATAAAACTCTCCTTGGATTTAAGCTCTAATATTGAAATCATAAAAAGGGTAATGGGCTATGCCAGTGACATAATAGTAAGAGAATTCAGCCTTAGCCCTGGCACTGAGGTAAAAGCAGCTATAATTTTTATTAAAGGTATGGCTGAAAGGGAAATCATAAATGAGCAGGTACTTGGAGCATTGATGATAAGTGACAGGTTTAACAGTGTGCAAAATTATACTGAGCTTTTTCAGATTATAAAGGAATATGGCATACCTAATACATATGTAGCTGAAGAATTTGACGTCAGTAATATAGTAAGTGAAGTGATTGATGGCAATACAATTCTACTTTTGGATAAAATAGATAAAGTACTTGTAATAGGAAGCTCAGGATGGAAGGACAGATCCATTTCAGAAACATCTACTGAAAATGTTATAAGAGGACCAAAGGATAGCTTTACAGAAAATATCGAAAATAATACTGCCCTCTTAAGGCGCCGTATTAAAACTCCTGATTTAAGAATGGAATCATTTAAAATAGGGACAAAAACTAAAACATTGATATTTGCAGTGTACCTTCAAGGTACAGCTAAGGCAAGCTTAGTACAGGAAGTCAGGGATAGGTTGGGGAGAATTCAAATTGACGGCATACTTGATAGCGGCTATATTGAAGAATTAATAGAGGATACACCTGCATCTCCATTTCCTCAGATAGAGCACAGTGAGCGCCCTGATAAGGTATCAGCAGAAATATTGGAGGGACATGTTGCCATTCTTGTAGACACAACTCCTTATGCATTGATTGTGCCTACAATTTTTGTTCAGTTTATCCAGTCAGCAGATGACTACTACCAACGTTACGTCATAGGAACTTTGACAAGGTTTATAAGACTAATTGCTTATTTTACTTCAGTTATTCTTCCTGCATTATATATTGCTTTAACCAGCTATCATCAGGAAATGATTCCTACTACCCTTGCTTTGTCCATTGCAGCTTCTCGTGAGGGAGTACCTTTTCCCAGCATTGGAGAGGCATTTTTGATGGAAGCTACCTTCGAAATCTTAAGAGAAGCAGGTCTGCGCCTACCTAAACAGGCAGGTCAAGCCGTTAGTATAGTTGGAGGTCTTGTTATAGGCCAGTCCGCAGTTCAGGCGGGAATTGTATCCCAGGCAATGGTAATAGTGGTTGCTTTGACAGGTATCAGTTCCTTTGCCATTCCAGCATTTAATGCGGCTGGCTCAGGCCGTCTGCTGCGGTTTCCTTTAATGCTGCTTGCTTCCATACTGGGGTTACCTGGGATTCTTGCAGGATTAAGCTTAATTGTTATTCATTTAAACAGCCTTCGCTCTTTTGGAGTAGGCTATATGGAACCCTTAATATCAGCAAATAAAAATGAATTTAAAGACATTGTAATCAGGTCTCCATGGTGGAAACTGAATAGGGTTCCTAATTATATAGCAGGTAAGGGATTTAGAAGGCAGGCAAGAAACATGAAACCAGAACCACCAAAAGATTCCCATGATAACAATACAAAAGGAGAAGAGTAAATGAGAAAGCTGGCTGTTATTTTAATTATTTTACCTTGTTTTTTACTTACAGGCTGCTGGGATGCCAGAGAAATTAATGAACTTGCTTTTGTATTAAGCATTGGCCTTGATAAGACGGACAATGGATTTAAGGTAACAGCACAAATTGCAAGTCCTGAGACCTACAGTAAAACACCATCAGGTACAGGATCTTCCCAAACTAAACCTTTTTGGATTGTCACCAGCACCGGCAGAACCATATTCGAAGCAATACGAAATATGGCCTCCAAATCTTCCAGACGTATATTCTGGGCTCATATTAAGGTGATAATCATTAGCGAAAAGCTGGCAAAAGGCAATACCCTGGAGATATTTGATTTCTTCACTAGAAATCCTGAACTCCGTTTAAGAACCCTGATTGCAGTTACTCCGGATGAGGCAGAAGACATTATTAAAATTCAGCCGGAGATGGAAAAGGACCCCGCAGTATACCTGGAAAAAGTAATTGAAAATAAAAGCCTGACAGGCAAGTCCTACAGCACAATGCTGAAGGACTTTATAGAGGATTATCTTGATACTTTTACTGGTCCCGTAGTGTCAAGGCTTGTTATTGAAAAATCCGGTCCAAGGCCTATAGTAAAAACCAGCGGTGCATATGTTTTTGATGGTGATAAACTTTCTGTTCCACTGGATGAAGTGCAGACAAGAGGACTTTTATGGATAAAGAATAAAATGGATGGTTCAATAATGGTGGTGAATTGCCCGGAAGATGGCAATCCTGTCACATTGGAAATTAAAAAAGCTGGTTCATCTATGAAAAGTCAAATAGAAAGCGGTATTCCTCATTTTATAATAAATGTAAAAGCAGAAGCTAATATTACAGAGCAGTCCTGTGTTACTGATTTTAACGACAGGAAGAAGCTTGATGAGCTGTCAAAAGCATTGGAGAAAGCCATAGCAAGCGATATTCAATCTACAATTGCAGTGGCACAGGATATAGATATTGATTTTCCGGCATTAAACAGCGTACTTCACACACAGCATAAGGAGGAATGGCATGACATAGCTTCAGATTGGAGCAAACTATTTAGAAATTCACAGGTTACTGTAACTGCAAAAGTAGCTATACATCATGTATCATTGGCAAAGCCTTTGACACCAATAAAAACTAAGTGATTAGGGGTAAAAAACAATATGAGTAAAGAAAGGGAAATCATTAATAATAATCAGTTTAGAGATATTCTAGTTTGCCTTATGTGGCCTGCCACAATAAATTACTGCAGCGGTATTTTGGCTAGAGAAGTGGGCCGTGATATGTGGATAAGCGGCATCATAAGTGTACTCACTGTACTGCCTTTTATTCTTGGTACTATTTATATGGGACAGAAATTTCCAGGTAAAACACTAGTGGAATATACCTCCATGGTGCTGGG
>JAQSXC010000168.1 GCA_029266335.1 Eubacterium sp.
GGATCATTTCCTGAGCTGAAATCAAAAGTCAGGCTGGTAGTTCCTACAGGTTGCTTTGCCAGGTAACTCTTTAATATTGTTACTGTATTGTCTGATAAATTATAATCTGTTTCAGCTGCCAGTTCAATTGTTCCATTCCTGATTGCTGCAAGAGTATTCCCGTTGGGAGTCACATTCACAGCTATGTCAGCCTGTTGTGATACATTTTTATCAAAGGCAGCTGTTGTGGGGGCGATTACAGCTCCCGGTGTAGTATCACTGACTGTTACTGCAAGCACAGGATCTGTTCCTGCACTGAAATCAAAGGTCAGATTGGCTGTCCCTACAGATTGTTTAGTCAAGTAACTCTTTAATATTGTTACTGAATTCCCGGATACCGTGTAGTCTGTTCCTGCGGTCAGAATGTTTGTGCCATTTTTAATTGCCGAAAGGGTATTCCCGTTCAGAGTCATAGTCACAACTAGGTCAGCCTGCTTTGATATGTTTTTATCAAAAGCCGCTGTTGCAGGATTTATACTTGAATTATTAACAGGAATGGGCTCACTTCCATAAACCAGATTTCCGTTGTCATATACGGGAATATATGTTGTTTGCTTAACAGAACCGGAAGTCACCCCACTTAATCCAGTATAGGAGTAATCGTTTAAATTATTCCAGAAACTTGTATTCTGAGGTCCTGAGATTCTGAATTGAATTTCCTTCTTATAGGCAGATTGTCCACCCGGGTATATTTTCGTTCCTGTAAAATCAACATTAACATAATATATATTTTTGGACGCATCCCAGGCCTGTAAATTCGATACTTTTCCACCAGCATTGTAGTTAGTGGTCAATGTAATGTCACTTGCCTTATATCCGGCATTTACTGCCTCGGAAATATCAATAAAATACTTGAAGGACAGCTTGTCACCAACTTTTGCCGGCCAGCCGGATCTATTATTCAACAATGCTTTAATTTCTATAAAATTGGAGCCTGAAGCATTTATGCCTGCTTCCACAAAAAACTCATCATTTGTCCTGGTTTCAATAGCCTTCAAATTGGCAACAGGTGTTCCTCCATGCTGTTTGTAGAGTTTGGCTAACGCCCCGACAAAGCCAGCATTATAATCGCACGCTACTTCATTAGTTTGAAAGTTTGAAATATCGTCGGTATAATCATCACTGCTTCCCGGGCCACCTACAAGCGCACCCACGAGGACATGCCTGTTATATGCCGGAACAGTCTGACTGTCCGCCCATGAGCTATGAGCGGTTCTATGATGCGGACGTGTTGGCGGATTGGTTCCATACCCGATAACAAAGCTTCTGCCTGTACTACCCAGTGCATAATCTACCTGTGTCTTGGCAAAATTTTTGTAGATTGCAGCTTTCTCTGTGCTGCAGCCTGACCATTCCGAATAAATACCGGCCAAAAATGCCTGAGTAGTTGCATATCTTAATGAACCCCACTGTTGCAGCCATGCAAGACCCTTTGGAGTATATGTTATTTTTTCGCCATTATAGCCTGTTGTCCACCAGTCAAAATTTCTTTCCACTGATTCCTTGTAGATTGTCTTACCGGTTATTTTAGCCAGTAAAAGCTGAGCTCCATAGTGGACATCATCCCAATTCTGCACCCATTTATATGCTATGGTTGTTGATTGAGGTTCAGTTCCCCAGTTGGCAACATAGGCCTCGGCTTTAGTCAGATAGCTTGAATCATTGGTGGCCAGATATATCCACACTGCAGCCCAGGAAAGCTCATCATAGAAGCCGCTCCAGGAATTATAATAACCGCTTGCAGCAGTATATCCGCTATCACTTTTAGTGGTTTCAGCAAAATTATATAACTGTTTCGCATGAGTTAAGCAAGTTGCGGCATACTGCGGATCAGTGGCTTTGAAAACCACTGCAGCTGCTGCCAGAGCGGCGGCGGCTTCACCAGATACTGCCGAACCGGGCTTAGCCAGATCCAGCTTATATGCCGGTCTGCTCATCTGCATGACTTCTGCCGGCCCCCACCAGGCATGATCCGCACCTCCATCACCCACCTGGTAATAGAATTCGTTTGCAGATGGATGACATTTTATCAGATAGTCGGTAACCCACTTGATATCAGCAAGCAGATAATCCAGTTGTCCACTGCTTTTGAGTGCTTCTCTGTCTTCATATACCGACCAGGCTAACATGGCTGCAGAATATGCCATGGGCAGATTGAATTTAACATGATCTCCGGCATCATACCAGCCTCCTGTGAGATCCAATCCCACATCAGCTCCATCACTCAGCCCGGAATCCCCACGCCAGTTGTCACGCTTATCCGATGGCAGACTGCCTGATCTCTGGAATTCATAAAACATAATTGCTTTCTGAAGAGCCTCTCCATAATTATAATTTGTTGCAGCTGCAGCAAAACCTGGAGCGAATAAAGTTATCAAAATAGATAATACAAGAATTGTACTCAATATCTTTTTCATAATTTTTTGACTCCTTTCAATATTCTTAAATGTATTTCGATAATATAGCAGGAGAAAGGAAAAGCTCCCCTCTCCCACTTAGAAATAAGACATTTTTAGAGTTTACGGTTCAACACCCCAGTTTAAAGTACCCGAAACATACCCTGTAACCTTGTTCCAGTCTGTATAACCTGTTGATGTTGAATTAAATGAATAGTCATCTGCCTGATTGTAGTTGCTCCAGTCTGATTTTGACATTCTGGACTGAATTTCAACACTCTGTCCTGCTTTAAGGATTCCTGCACCACTTGAAAAGCCAAGCTCAAGATAATAGTCTGTACCGGTCTTAGCTGCAGACATTTTTACAAAAGTTCCCGTCACATTGGCAGTGCCGGCCGTAGACCAGTCACACCAGAAGCTCTGTGCCTTCTCTCCGTCTATGGTGTAATAATATCTGATCTTAACATCGGAAAGACTGATATCTGTTGCCCCTGTGTTTTCAAGATTGAATTTCCCTTGGATAGCATTACTTTGTGCTGAAGTATTGCTGTTGAAGAATTTTAATTTTATATTGCCCTGTACTTGCGAGGAGTCTGATACTGTCACTGTAAGTACGGGATCAGTCCCGCTGCTTACATCAAAGGTCAGAGCAGTATTACCATTCGGCTGTTTTGCCAGATAACTCCTGGATATGGTCACTGTATTACCGGAAACTGTATAATCGGTTCCGCTCACCAGTGCAGATGAACCGTTATAAATTCCGACAAATGCATTTCCATTCAGCGTCAGCGTTACAGGAACATCGGCCTGCTTTAAAATATTCTTATCAAAGGCTGCTGTTGTGGGGCTAATGGTTGAAGCCGGAGTTGTGTCTGTAACTGTCACTTTCAAGGCAGGATCAATCCCTGCACTAAAATCGAAAGTCAGCGCAGTGATACCAATTGGCTGTTTCGCAAGATAACTTTTCAATACAGTTACTGTATTGTTTGTTATGGTATAATCAGTGCCGGATACAAGTGAGTTTGTTCCATTTTTTATACCATTGAATGTATTTCCGTTAAGAGTCATGGTTACAGCTATATCCGCCTGGCTCCCCGCATTCTTGTCAAAGGAAGCGGTTGTCGGAGTTATACTTGAATTTTTGACTGGCGTCGTATTTCCATAATACTTAACCATTCCCGCCAGTGCACCTACAAGACCTGCATTATAATCGATAGCCACTTCTGTATACTGGTACTGGTTTACGTCATCCTTGAAGACATCCCCGGAATCAGGACCACCTACCAGTGCACCCAAAAGCAAATGCTTA
Organism: Eubacterium sp.; assembly: GCA_029266335.1. Classification (GTDB taxonomy): domain Bacteria; phylum Bacillota; class Clostridia; order Acetivibrionales; family DSM-1351; genus Ruminiclostridium. Next base: position 3,745 of record JAQSXC010000168.1, read on the forward strand.
GCGGGCTTGGCATTGTCGCCATTGGCATATGTATAACCATTTGCTGCCCTGTGATGGGGATGCTGGCTCCAATTGCTGCCAAAACCTACTATGTAGGACATGTTTGCAGGATTGCTGCCTAATATATAATCTATCTGTGATTTAGCCAAATTGAGCAGAGACTGATCTTGCGTATCCTTGTAATATATGCATGCCACCATCGCTTCACTGGCAGCATATCTCAGAACACCCCAGTTGTTAAGATACTTCAATCCGCCTGCTGTGGTCTGAAGCTCATTCTTCCAATAGTTCATGTTAAACTGTACAGCATCCTTATATATCTGTTTGTTAGTCAGTTGATACAATTTTAATGCTGCAGGTAAATACATGTCATCCCAGCACATGGTCCATTTGTCCATTAATGGAGTATCCCCGTTTTTATTTTTTATGGTTATGAACTGCTCGGCATCTGTCAAATATGTGCTGTCTGCGGTTGCCGTATAAAGCCAGGCAGCTCCCCAGGCCAGATCATCACCGTAACTTGTTGATTGATAGAAGGACTGACCATTGCTATAACCCTTATTTGACTTTCCCATATTGTATAGTTCTTTTGCAGCCGTTAAGCAGCGATTTGCATAGCTTACATCAGTATCCTTATAGTTTAAATACATCAGGGCCAACGCTGCCGCCGTTTCTCCCAATACATCAGAGGCAGGATTGCTTGCATCCGCTTTATATTGCGAAGGTCTTGAACCGGTTTGCTGCTCCGGCGCCCCCCAATATGCATGGTCTGCATTCCCCTCACCAATCTGATAATAAAAAGTACTTGCATCAGGATGTGACTTAAGGAAATAATCGGTAAAATACTTTAGCTGCTGCTGCATTTTCTCAGTATTCCCTGTACCATCAAACACATCCTTAAACTCATACAATGCCCAGCCTAACACAGAAGCAGCATATCCCTGCGGCAGTCCGAACTTCACATGGTCTCCTGCATCATGGTACCCTCCGGTTAAATCAAGCCCGACATCACTTCCATCAGTGGTATGGCAAGCAGCTCTCCAATCAAATACATTATTTGCAGCTGCATCCTTCCCACATTTATTGGCGTCATAAAAAAGAATGGAATCTTTTAGCGCTATGTCATAACTATAATCTGCAGCTAATGCCATATTATTTATTGGAAGTATGGAAGAAGTCAGAATAACAGCAGACAGCACCAGCATACCAAATTTTCCGGTAACTTTTCTTCTCATTTTTTTACCTTCTTTCATTTTTTAATATATTTTATTAGGGATGGGAGAAGTATGCACCCCATCCCCGGCAAGCAAACAACCATTTCACCTTTAAAGGTTACAGCTAAAGTTTAAGGCTCAATACCCCAGTTCAGAGTGTCGGATATATACCCTGTTACCTTATTCCAGTCTGTGTAGCCGGATGCTGAGGAATTAAAGGAATAGTCGTCTGCCTGGTTGTAATTTGTCCAATCAGATTTGGCAACTCTGGTCTGAACCTCAATGTTCTGCCCGGCTTTAAGAGATCCTGCTCCAGCTGTGAAACCAATTTCAAGATAATAGTCGGCACCGGTTTTAGCAGTAGCCATCTTTACAAAGGTACCGGTTACATTACTGCTGCCTGCCGATGACCAGTCACACCAAAAGCTTTGTGGCTTATCTCCATCTATGGTATAGTAATACCTAAGTTTAACATTCGAGAGATTTATATCTGTGTTTCCTGTGTTAACCAGGTTAATTTTGCCATATATACTGTTACTTTGTGCCGAAGTATTACTGTTGTAAAATTTGACTTTTATATTGCCAGGCTGCACTGTGGAATCCGATATGGTTATAGTAAGAACCGGGTCAATTCCTTTATTTACGTCGAATGTAAGTTTTGTGGTACCAACCGGCTGTTTAGCCAGATATGATTTGGCAATGGTAATTGAACTACCTGAGACTGTATAATCGGTGCCGCTTACCAGAGCAGATGAACCATTATATATGCCGCTCAGTGTATTTCCATTCGGAGTAAATGTCACGGCAATATCTGTCTGCTTTGAAACATTCTTGTCAAAAGCAGCCGTTGTCGGGCTTATGGTTGACGGCTCGGTTCTATCTGTAACTGTAACTGTCAGTGCAGGGTCTAATCCGGCGCTAAAGTCGAAGGTAAGAATTGCAGTACCGACAGGCTGTTTATCAAGGTAACTCTTTAATACCTTGACAGTATTATTTGCTACTGTATAATCTGTCTCCGGCACCAAACTGACGGTTCCATTCTTTATACCGTTAAAGGTGTTTCCGTTCAATGTCAGTCCGACAGTAATATCAGCCTGATTTGAAGTTTTCTTGTCGAAGGTGGCTGTTGTGGGGCTTATTGTTGAGTTATTGGCAGGAGTTCCAAATAATACCGAATAAAGTCCATTTGCCAAAGCCACGTCACATTGTGCCCAGAAGCGATGATAGTTAAAGACAGGGGTGGTTCCTGCATTATAAGCTGCAACCAGCTTCTGCCAATCAGGATCGTTCTTGTATTTTGATCTGATGTCAATGAATTTAACACCTGATTTTATTGCATCTCCATTTGCCATTTTTCCTGTCCAACCTGCAGGAATATACACCTCCTGCTCAAAGAAGCGTTTGTAATCGGATCTGGCCTCTGGAGCAGATACACCTTTGTCATCACGGTAAAGAGTCCACATCCTGTCAAGCAGCTGCTTTGCAAGTTCTCTGGAAGCATCGTCATAAGTCGACCACAGTTTTGTAGCCGCACTGTAATACAACAAAGCATTAGCCAGCGAACCTGTGACCCCGAGATCTGTTCCATATTCAATTACCGATACACTTAAGCCAGGATTTCCTGTATATGTACCTGTCCAGTTATCCGGCTTACCTGTCCATTGTAGTTTGGATGGTACTTGGAACGTACCGTCAGAGTTAAGCTTTACTACTGATTTAACCCAGTTTACCCATTTATCCAGAATTGCCTTGGCTTTAGCATCACCTGTACTATAATAGTATTCGGCTACACGCTGCATGGACCAGGCCTGCATTCCAAACCATTCATTACTGCCCGGGTCTTTGTAAACAGGATGGTCGACATAGGCCATTCCATAGAAAGTAGGAGTTCCCGTCGGATATGTCTCATAGCGTCCGTTCCACGAGTTGGTTGCTCCACCTGCAATAGCGCCTTCTTTGCTCTGCAGCCATTGATAGAATTCCAACTGGCGCTGAAGGCTCTTTGACCAATCAGAAGCTCCGTTTGAAGACTTTGGCTTGAATTCTGTCTGGTTTGACAATACCCAAGCCGACATGGGATTCTGATATCCAAAGTGATTATGGCTGCTGCCTTCCTTCCAGGACCAGCTGCCTGCTATATCTCCTCCCCATGCATAATACCAGGATTGCAGGTAATGGGCAGAACTATAGCCTGATCCGGCAGTTTTACCCTGCGCCCCGATCTTCATAAAGAATTTATCAAATAGTGAATACCTTAAGTAATCACCCATTTTTGAGGCCTTTCCAACCAGTGTACTTATATCCTTTCCCTGCTGCTTGGCCCATTTATTCGCCCAGTAGGTTGCCTGAACCGCTCTTGCATCAGCATCCGGAGCATTGGTATATCTCCACTGTTTGGAATAACTGTTGTCTCCTATAAATAAATCCAGGAAACCATTTGTGCCTCCCCATTTAAATGTTTCCCAGGATGGGTGTGGCACCGTTTCCCAGGTTGACTCCTGCTCACCTCTTTGGAAGGTATTGAAATATGAAGGCTTGCTTGTTCCGTCTCCCCTGCTGCCATAGCCATACCAGTTGTCAGTATCAATAATCCAGTGCATACCGTACATCTGAGTTGTGCCATATGCTGCCACCAGTTCGTCGTTAATAGGATCATTACCAGTGGTTACATTAAAATCCAATTTTGCCGGATAACCGCTCGGTTGTTCCCATTCCGGAGCATAGGTAACCGGTTTGCTTGCATTGTAACTGCTTTTTGGTTGATCGGCAATTGTTGGAATAATATAGCTTTCTGCCTTATCCCATGCTGTGGCAAAGCTTGTCCAGTCCCCAGTAAAATTACCATACATTGCCTCCAGCCACATATAATAACTGAATGTCTCACTTGTTGTTTCATGCCCGTAGTCAGGTGCCTCCACCATTAAGGTCTCTATGGAATGGTAGGGAACACCCTCGGGACTGAAATAACCGTTTCCTGAATCATGAAGTTCATTCCACATTTCCATAAACCTATCCTTGTATAGGTCTGTAGCTGCATTAGTTTCCGATTTTGGAAACGAAATTGTCATAATCAGGGACAGCGCTATAACACTCGCAAAAATCCTTCTGATTGTACCTTTAAAATTACTCTTTAACATACTTAAACCTCCTCTATTTATTTGCAACAAAACTCTTTTTCCAATTGTCCGACCATGATGTCAAAATAACAGTTTTTACAAAATAAATAATTCGGTATATGATGCAATTTGAGAATAGCAAATAGAGTATTAATCAGCATGGCTGATATACTTAAAAACAAGTACTGAAAATTAAATAGAATACTTTCCTCCTTTCTTCATAATGTAATAATAACTTGTCCAGGGTTAAAAAGAGGTTGTTGCGAATTCCGGGCTTTGAGATTAGTTTTACCAAAGTTGTCAATCACCTATGAATGTCACTAAATAGATAGATAGAAAAGCAGCAAAATAATGACTTAAAGGTCTGATGCTGCAGAAAGAATAAATAAGAATTTCCGTATACGTATATTTTGTTATTTCAATAATAACATTTATTTTAATATATGTAAATTATTTGTAAAACATCAGCAAATTATTGCACTCTACAGCAAGATATTCTACTTGTTTAAAAATAAAGTACAAGATTTTTACCGTAAACCAGCAAAATAATACAACTATCAATAAAAAACAAGTTAACAAACTAAAAAAGTACCGTTTCCTTACACAAAAAATATATAAACGGTACTTTTTACAGTTATTTTGCCGATTTCTATTTTAAGGTGAATGAACTTAATTTCCTGCCAATCCCTTTTTCTCCACTGCTGCCCGTATCTGTTCAAGTGCTTTTTCAACCGTGGCTCTGGGGCAAGCGACATTCATTCTCATAAAGCCTTCCCCGTTGCTGCCGAAATAGGTTCCTGCGCTCATTGCAACTCCTGCCTCATTTACCATAAAATCAATCAGCTGCTTCCCACTAATACCCAATCGTCTGCAATCCAGCCATATCAGATATGTTCCTTCCGGACGTACAGGTTTTATTATAGGAATAAATTTACTGATATAGTCAGTAACCAGATTGACGTTACCCTCGATATATTTGATAAGCTGCTCCAGCCACTCTTCACCATGCTCATAGGCTGCTTGTGTACCCACCAGGCTGAAACAGTTATTACTTTCAATATGCAGTTTTGACCAGGCTCTGTCATAGGTTTTCTTGATTTTCGCATCAGGAAATACAACTACTGATGATTGCAATCCTGCCAAATTAAAAGTCTTACTTGCGGCAATACAGGTAATTGTAAGTTTCCTTACCTCTTCAGATATTGTTTCAAAAGGTATGTGGGTATTTCCCCATAATATGAGGTCCGAGTGAATTTCATCAGAAATAACTTTAATACCGTACTTAACGCACAATTCACCCAGGGCTTCAAGCTCCTTGCGCGTCCAGACACGCCCCACAGGATTGTGAGGATTACAAAGTATGAGATATTTTGCCCCCTGCTTTGCTTTCTCTTCCAGGTCTGCAAAATCCATGCCATACTGCCCGTCAACTTCTTTTAACGGGCTTTCCAGCAACTCTCTGGGAGCATCCTTTACAGCATTGAAAAATGGACGGTATACTGGTGTCTGTATAATAATCTTGTCATCAGGCTGTGTCAATTCCCTGACAAGCATGCATATTGACGGGACCACACCCGGGCTGAAGCTTATAAGCTTTTTATCAATATCCCAGTTCTTTCGTTTCTTCTGAAATTTGCAAACAGCCTCATAATAGGTATCCGGCCTTGCAGTATAACCGTATATACCATTTTCGGTACGTTCTTTTATTGCATCAATAACTGGTTGAGCAGCTTTAAAGTCCATATCGGCTACCCACAACGGTATTGCATCCTCTCTTCCGTAAAGGTTTCCCAACTCTGCATATTTTTCGGCGTATGTGCTCCTTCTGTCAATTACCTCATCAAAATTGTAAATCATATTACCGACTCTCCCCTGCCAATCAAACCGTATAATAACGAAGGTTAAAAATTTTCGCAGCACAAGGCGTAGGAACGAGTAATACTGTAGATATTACCATTAACGACAACGCAGTAATACGGAAAATTAGCCATCAGCAACATATAAAATCAGGGTTGACAGAGTACTGGACGTTTTCTTTATAATAGGATATCATAAGCACTGGATTATTTACAAATCCTATAAGCTTATTTTGTTATAAGTTCATGAATTACATTT
>JAQSXC010000169.1 GCA_029266335.1 Eubacterium sp.
GCTTCAAGATTTTTTATATTCTGAAGGCCGAAGGGCATATTGCAAAGTACGGTCATGTCTGCGCTTTTAATGCATTCAATATTTTTTACATGAATGTCCTGTGATATCTCACTAAAAGGTTTTTCCACCAGATAATCGGCACCGAATACTTCTGCACTTCCTATATCACTGTCTCCATGAGAAAAAACTCCGGCCGATACCCTGTAGCCATATTCATAAAGTTTGCGCAGAACCCCCGAGGCTGAACCTCCGCCACCGATAACATGAACTTTGCCGGACTTACTTTCCGTACTTTCCCGGTTTATATATAAATCCAGAAGACCTGTGATCCGGTTTCTGTATACCAGTGCATTAATTCCATAAACACCTGAAAGATTTTCTGTGGTAAGTACCTCTTCAGGTGTTCCTTCTGCAGCTATTTGTCCGTCATTGACCAATATAAGCCTGGTACAGTACCTTGCGGCTATCTTAAGGTCGTGAATGGCAGCTACTATGGTGGTTCCCTGTCTGGATAAATCCCGGGCATATTTGAAAATCTGCTCCTGATGAGTAATATCGAGACTTGCAGTAGGTTCGTCAAGCAAAACTATATCCGTTTCCTGAGTCAAGGTCTTTGCAAACAAAACTCTCTGCCTTTCGCCGCCGGACATTTCGGTAATGGGGTTTTTCTCCAGCATGCCGGTATCTGTATATTTCATATTTTTCCTGGCGATGGCATAATCTTCACTGCCCTCCTGCCGGAATCTTTTCAGATATGGATATCTGCCCATAAGGACAATATCCATCGCAGAGAAAGGATAGCCGATGGTAGTATTCTGGTGCATTAAGGCAATCTCTCCTGCGAGTTTTTTATCCGTATAAGTTTCTAACAGATTCCCCTTTATTCTTATTCTTCCGGCCGCTTTATTAATTCCGTTGATACATTTTAAAAGCGTAGTCTTTCCGGCCCCATTAGGCCCAATCAGGCCTACAAATTCACCTGCTTTTATATAAAAACTGATATTTCGTAATATTTGTTTGTCATTAATGCTGTAACTCAGGTTTTCAATTTCAATTACTTTTTCCGTCATATAAGGGTACCTCCCTCCTTCCTGGATCTTAGAAGAAGATACAGGAAATAAGGTGCTCCCAGCAAGGCAGTAATTATACCCACCCCAAGTTCATACGGAACTGCAACGATTCTTGAAACAAGGTCGCAAACCACCAGAAAAATTGCCCCTCCTATTGAGCTTGCAGGCAATAGTATCTTATGGTCCGGTCCCACCATAAGCCTCATAATATGCGGTACTATAAGGCCGACAAAGCTTATTGCTCCCGTAACACAAACCGCGCTGGCAGTAGCAACTGAAACAAGAATCAGCAGAATGGTTCTCAGCCTCTCTGTATTAAGTCCAACAGATTTTGCCTCCTCCTCGCCCATCAGAAGAACATTGAGATCTCTTGAGAAAACCAGCATAAGTACTACACTTATCAGAACAGGAATAACAATAAGCTGCACATGTTCCCATCGCCTTCCCTCAAGTCCTCCTGTTGACCAGAACAGAAATTCCTTGACCTGGTAATCGTAGGAAAGAGTAAGTACAATATTTGTTATTGCTCCGAAAAAAGTACTTATAGCAATACCAGATAGTATCAGTGTTAAAACCGGTACCTTCCCTTTTCTGTAGGAGAGTATGTATATAACCATAATGGCCAGAAAAGCCCCGGCAAAAGCAAACAGGGGCATTATTAAAATACTTGCGGCTGCAAGGCCAAGCTTGATAGCCAATACGGCACCCAGGCCTGCTCCGCTGGATATCCCCAGTATTCCGGGGTCTGCCATGGGATTCCTGAACATCCCCTGCATCACTGCACCGGAGGTACCAAGAGCAGTACCTGCCAGGGCAGCAACAACTACCCTTGGAAACCTGACAAGAAAAATAATGGGCTCCTGTCCTTCTGAAAAGCTTGCTCCTTTTAGAAGTCCGACATTTTTAAGTATTATCCTGAAGGTGTCAAAAAAAGGCACATAAACAGCACCTATTGCAGTACCTGCTATCATAACCACCAGCAAAACCAACAACATGGCCGGTATTATTCCGATTTTTTTTACAGCCTTTTTCACTTTAGCCTCCATGTACCCATATAAGCCGGGTCAACCATAATTGACCCGGTCGTGACATTGATCGTAAAAATTGTCCAATGCTGGTTACGGGTTTAACCCTTTTTATTTAAACAGTTCGGGATAAGCAGCTTTTGCCATATCCTCAACAGCAAGAACCGAGTATTGTGAAGTTGTGCTGAGGTGCTTGTATGGCAGTAAAAACAACTTATTATTCTTAACTGCTTTTACTCCGGCAAGAGCTTTATCAGCCTTTATTGCTTTAGCCAATGCATCAGGATTGGACTTGCTTGTATCATAAAACCAGGACGGCAAATTTAAAATATCAGGATTATATTTAACAATCATTTCCTTTGACAGCTGTGGCCAACCATCCAAACCTTCTTTTGACACAGGATTTACAAGTCCCGCACGAGCCACAAGGTCATCAAAATTTGTATTTTTTCCGCTCGTTGAGCCCATTTCACTGTAATCAACAATTGACAGCTTTTGATTGTCCTTAAGTGTAGCCAGTTTGTCTGAAATCTCCTTCAGCTTTTGGTCCATCCAGTTTATTACTTCCTCAGCCTTTGCAGTGTTATCGGTAATATTCCCCAACAGCTTCAGCATTTCCTTCTCCTGATCAATATTTGAAGGAACACTCGCCTGATAAACATTTATTTTGGCATCCCTTAACTGTTTGATTACTGCCTCATCCGACCAGGTATCGGTAAAAACCAGATCCGGCTGCAGAGCTATGATCCTTTCGACGTTGAGGTCAAGTCTTTGTCCGGCACCCTTGGCTGCTTCAGCAACATTTGATAATGCCGGGTCATCCACAAAATGTGTCATACCTGCAATTTCACTTTTATCTGCAATAGAGAGCAGCATTTCGCAGGTACCCAGGGGCAGTGCCACAATTTTAACCGGCTTTGCATTTATAGTGACTGTTGCACCATTAGCATCAGTTAATGTCAGCGGATACTTTGTGGCCTTGGTGTCAGTTACTGCCAGAGTTGAGCCGGCTGCCGTACCTGATTGAGCTGCTGCAGTGGACAGGGCAGCAGTTTCGACAGCCTGCAGGGTACTGTCGGCTGCTGTGTTCTGCTGACCGCAGCCTGTTAATATACCTAATGCTAAAAGCATTACCATAAATATTGAAAGTACTTTGATTTTCATTTTATTGTTATCCTCCAATTAATAAATTTACTTTTCAACTGCATCAACACTATCAAAAAACCCCTTAAACAATTTATGTCTAAGGGGTAAAATGCTGATAATTTCAGGCTCATACGAATTCACGTATACCGATAAAACCTGTGAAACCGATAACATATTGATTTTCATGAATTTTACTTTTTAATTAAATTCCTAATCACCTCCCCTATCGCTCGTAGAGTTTTAGTGTAAGGAAAAGACAGGTATTCTGACTTAGGCGTCATCACTCTCTATTACCTTCCCGGCAATCAACCAGTGGCATATCATGGAGAATTCTTCCAATACAGCGGCGGGACCGTGCAGGGCTCAAACCTGCTTCCCATATCTGAACCATAAATGATTAAATTTTTAAGTCTCCTTGAAAACCGGATTTTATTATTTAATCATTCCTTAATATTAATTTGTCAAAGATGATCCGATTTCAAAAAACCGGGCAAGTAATTACTCAGTACTTATGATAATACATTACATAAATAATAGCAAATTAATTATTTAGACATCACTCTATAAAAGCTTTCACCCGGAAATACATTTTCAATTCCGAATACATCAGCTATAGTACTGGCAAGATCAGCAAAAGTCTTTCTTGTGCCCAGATTGATATCCGGTTTAATATTCTTGCCATACACTAAAACAGGAACATGTTCTCTGGAGTGGTCAGTACTTGGTGTAGTAGGATCACAGCCATGGTCCGCAGTTATCATGAGCAGATCCTCCTCTCTCATGGCAGAGATTATCTCAGGAAGCCTGCTGTCGAATTCCTCCAGAGCCTGTTTGTATCCATCAGGATTATTCCGGTGTCCGAACAACATATCAAAATCTACAAGATTGGTGAATATAAGTCCTTTGTTATTTTCCTTCATATATTTAAGGGTAACGTCCACACCATTCATATTGCTCTTGGTATGTTCAGCCTCGGAAATACCTTTTCCTGAGAATATATCCTCGATCTTTCCTACTGCAATTACATCCATCCCCTTCTGCTGCAACTTGTCAAGAACAGTGTCGGAGGTAGGTTCAGCAGAGAAATCTCTTCTGTTGGCTGTGCGTGCAAAGCTGCCGGGCTCTCCTGTAAAGGGACGGGCTATAACACGTCCCACCATATTTTCTCCTTGCAGCATGTCCCTTGCTATCTGACATATCTTATACTGTTCCTCAATTGGAACGACATCTTCATGAGCAGCTATCTGAAATACACTGTCGGCAGAGGTGTATACTATCAATTTTCCGGTTTTCATGTGCTCTTCGCCGTATTCCTTGATTATCTCTGTACCAGATGCTACAGAGTTTGCCAGTACTCCCCTCCCTGTCAGTTGCTCAAACCTTTCAATAATATCTCTTGAGAAACCCTTCGGGTAGGTTGGGAATGGATACTCCAACTGGAGTCCGGACATTTCCCAGTGTCCTGTAATGGTGTCCTTTCCTTTTGATACCTCTGCCATTCTACCGTAACTGCCTGTAACTGCCTTTGGAACAGGCAAATAATCTATTCCGTCAATTTTGCCAAGACCCATTTGGGTCATGTTGGGAAGACTTATTCCTCCACAAACTTTTACTATATTTCCCAGAGTATTGCTTCCGGCATCACCGTATTCAGGTGCATCGGGAAGTTCACCAACTCCTACGCTATCTAAAACTATAAGAATTACTCTATTTATATCCGGCATGCTTAACCTCCATTATTACTGTATTTTATAAATCCATTTATCTTATTAATACCAATTTATCACAGTTTTAAACCAAATTACAAGGGAACTATTTTATATTGTCAGTTAATCAATTTCTTCCTGAAACCATCTCCCTCGAAAATCAGGTTTTATTATTTTAACTGTTCTATAAACAAATTTTATGATATAGTCTTATTGTAGTTTTCACAGATAAATTATTGTTTATTTAGTGTTTATTAAGGAAGGTACATATAAAATGAATAAAAGTAAGCGCCTTTTTAAGTATACTTTTATAGTATTAAGTATCATGTGCTGTTTGCTGCTTGGAAGTACGTCAATAATATATGCTTTGAGCGGATTGAATAATACCGCAACACCAGCTGCAGAAACCGAGTTGCCGCAAAACTCAACAGCTCAGGTGTCCACAGCAGAAGCTCCGGCCGATACAGCTAAAATTTCAAGTGAACAACCTCCTGCGGACAGCGTGGAGAGTGACCCGGCACCGGCAGCTGATACAGCGGTGCAATCAAGCAGTGATTCTCCTGCCGATAAAACAAACCCGTCCGTTAAGGAAACCACCAACCAGGGGCCCTCAAAAAAGCCTGAAGAAGAGCAGACGCCCTCCACACCTACCAAGCCTGAAGATCCCACACCTGCTGCATCAATAACCATTTCAGCAGTCGGAGATGTAATGGCTCATCAAAGCAACCTTAACAATGCGTATTCTCCTAAAAAAGGTACATATGATTTTACAGGCTTTCTGGAATACGTGAAGCCCTATCTTACAGAATCGGATCTGACAATCGGTAATTTTGAAACTGTTACAGCAGGAGCAGCTTTGGGGTATACAAGCTTTCCCAGCTTCAACACACCTGATTCAATATTGACAGCCCTGGCAGATGCAGGCTTTGATATTTTGTCCACAGCCAACAACCACTGTCTTGACAGAGGTATTAACGGGTTAACAAGAACCATTCAAAAAATTACCCAGAACAAAATGATCAATGTGGGAAGTTCAACCGATGGGAAGAATAAATATGTCCTTAAGGATGTCAAAGGTATAAAACTGGGTATTCTGGCGTATTCCGATTTATATAACGGCAATGACAGAAAGCTCAGTGCCGCCCAGAAAGCCAAATACCTCAACCCGGTGAATGAAGCCCAGATACAGAAGGATATTAAAGCCGCAAGGGCAGGTAAGGCCGATGTTGTAATAGTTGTGGTCCATTGGGGAAATGAATATAACAGGGAACCCAGTTCCAGACAGACAGCTCTGGCTAAAAAGATGCTATCCTGGGGTGCCGATGTAATTTTGGGTTCACACCCGCATGTAATTCAAAAATCAGAAATTGTTAAAGTTAACGGAAAAGATAAATTTATAATTTATTCAATGGGTAATTTTATCTCGGGCTACAGAAGAATAGATAAGTCAAACAGGCCAAATAAGATTTATACAGAGGATGGTGTTATAGTTAATCTTCAGATTGACAAAGATTTAGATAACAGGGTAATTATCAGGAATGTTAATTATATTCCTACCTGGGTTGACAAATACTATGTAAATAACAGGCCTGTATTTAAAATTATTCCAATACCGGCACCTGAAATATCAGGTGAATATGTTACTGATTATAACCGGCCATTTATAAAACAGTCCTATAAAAATACTATGGGAATTATGGCAAAAATGAGGTAGAATTAAGTTTGGAATACAATGTAAGGTTTACGAGAAAGGAACTCAAGTCAGATTAATGCTTAAGAATTTTTTTATTGAGAACTTTAGAAATGTTAAAACTGCCTTCAAGGATAAACATTATAGAAACGCATTCTCTGTCATTATTCTCTTTATCGTCATGAATGCAATAAAGCTAAGCTTGTACAATTATTTTCTGATACCGCAGGCAACAAAGGATATCCTGTTTTATAAGTTTTTGTTTACTTTATTATGCAGTGTTATTATTTTTACAATCGTGCTCAGTTTCAGGTCCAGATATGTTTTTCTGATTGTAATGGTTGCCCAGGGTATTTATTGCTTCACAAACATATCCTATTATCTGTACTATCACAGTTATCTGCACTTTTTACAGTGGATTTCACTCTTTAAGGAGGCTCTTATATCCGCTACACACCTGGCAAATCCAAAGAGTGCCCAGTTGCTGGTAGTTTTTATTGACGTACCTTTTGCATTGTATATCTTTTTGCGCTATTTCAAAAAGGAGACAAGGAAGTATTCACTCCCACTTTTCAAGTACACTGCTCTAGTTATCAGTCTTATCATACTTGTCATTGTTGAAACAAATAATTACAGTGAAAAAAGATCAGTGGCGCAGTATATGGATGACAGATATACCGGAGAAACCGAGATAGTTGAAAGATACGGTACTCTTGTTAACAGTGCGGTAAACATTATAAAAAACTACAGTGAGACCAAGCTTATTGAGCAAATCCACTACGGAAGAAAACAGACCAACACTAATCTGATCGGAGTAGGTAAAGATCCCGGCAAACCGTCACTGAATGCCAAGAACCCTAATTTTATTGTTATCCAGGTGGAATCCATGGACGCCAACATTGTCCGTCAGCACTACAAGGATTCCTATGTAATGCCCTATTTGAATTCTCTTACTAAAAACAGTATTTACTATCCTTATACATTAAGCTACCATCAGGGTGGCGGTACTTCCGATGCGGAATTTTCCATAATAAGCAGCGTTGAGCCCCTTGATTCCTTCCCGGCAATCAAGCTGACCTCATACGGGTATCCTAATTCGGCTATATCCAAATTATCAAAGGCCTCGTATGATACCATGGCTTTTCATGGGAATGTGGGAACCTTCTATAACAGAAATATTGCCCTTTCAAAAATGGGCTTTAAAAAGTTTTATGACATCAGCGCAATGAACTATGATGATGAAGGCTGGGGTGCCCCGGATGACAAAGTATTCTCTTTTGCTTTAAATAAGCTGAAAGGTTCCAAACAGCCTTTTATTTCCTATATTATTACAATGACCAGCCATGGACCTTTTGAAAGCGCGAGAAATTACTACAACAATCCTTTGTATGATGATATTGAGACTGAACTGGTAAGGGATTACTTTAATTCCTTCTCCTATGTCGATGAATCAATTAAGAATTTTGTCACCGAGGTACAGGATAAATACCCTAACACCTACGTGATTATATATGGTGATCATACTCCGAATTTAAATTCGGAAGACTTTTTCCAGGCTTCCTTTATAGATGGAGACAAATACTTTGAATTTGTTCCCTTATTTATTATTACACCCGATAAGCAAAAACGGATTGAAGACTCGGTTGTGGCATCTTTTCTGGATATTTCACCCACAATACTTTCTGCTTCAAAAATACCGTTTACCGTTTTTTCCGACGGATCGAATCTGCTACAGAAAAATATATATTATCAGAATATTCCTCTTAAAGGGGATTCCTTTGACAGAGCATGGCTGTTTGACAAAATCTCAAACTATAAATATGCTGAAGCAGAACCAATCTGGAAAAAGTATCTGCCTTCCTTCATTTCGTCAAACCTGATAGAGAAACACAGGTAGCAGGATTACTCCTTAGGCTTGTTCCTCCTCCTTGTCCTGACGAAAAATATCTCACCTTAAAACGGAGTTTTATTATTTAATCATGCCTTATTTGTAATCTTGCTTATATTCTTGATGATTATTGATATTGAACCGTCGGGGTTGTTGAAAAACTCTATCATATCCCTGTTGTCATAATAGCTGAGCGGGAAGTTAATCTCTATGCCTGTATCAGTTTTTATTTTATGTGTCTTAAACTTCTTTTCTGCAATCTTTTCAGGGATTTGAATTGTTTCTTCCTTCAGTCCTGCTTTCTGTATTTCCTGTATGTATTCCTCACGTACCGCCAGATTGGTTTCGAATATTTCTTCCGCGATGTCTTCCACTCTTATTTCCTTATTTTCCTCAATACTGTCGGATACTACCTTCTTGAGTTTGGCTACTTTGTCAAAGTCCTCATCATAATATTTCTTGTTAATTTTCTGAGTCACCTTATCAATTATTTTAAGCTTCTGATTGTCCGATAGATCTGCTGCGCAGTTGAATATGTACTGTGAAAGATAAAATTCCTTTGCACCGTTAATCTCGTACATTTTCTCCAGCAGTTTTAATTCTCCTGATTCCAGACTGATCAACGCAGCTTCGTCAACCTTCTGCCCTTCTGATGGAAGCAGAGTTTTGTGCCTTATTATAGAATTACTTGCCCCTTCTTCCATTTGATTGACATAATGCGTAAAACCTGTTTTATAATTAAGCTTTAATATCCCAAGATACTGTTCATTATTTATATAAAAAAGAGAGCATATAAGATCTGCGGGTGTAATGTCCACATTTTTCAGCATTATGTCAAAAAGCATACCGCCCAATGCATTACTGGCTTCAAGAAAACAGCCTTCATCATTTTTAACTGCTGCACATATGTCCCTTGCAGTATTTGTTTCCCCCATAAAAACAGCTTTCTTCAGGTTTGTATCCTCTAGAATCTTACATATATGCTTTTCAAGGAATTCAGATATTTCTCCGTCAAGTTCAAGCTCACTGTTTGAAAATACGGGAAAACTTATACTGGTGTCCAATATATGCAATACTGCTCTTTTTATATGAATATCGTATTCCATGCGACTATCCACCTCATTCGATATTTAAGAGTCTGATTAATGTCTGCTTATGCCAGACATTAAATTAAACAGGCTCTAATGAATTTTATAAAGCCAATCCCTATTATAACACATATGTTCAGATAAATTTTTTCGACTGTAGAAAAAATTTATTTCCTCTTT
>JAQSXC010000170.1 GCA_029266335.1 Eubacterium sp.
CAGCTGCTTCAATGGTTTCAACAATCTCAACTGTCTCAGCCACTTCAACAGCGTACTCCTCAACTGATTCTGGAGTGCATACTTCAGCAATTACAGGAATATATTCCTCTGTAAATTCAGAACTATGTTCCTCAACTGAACCTGAAGTTATAGCGTGTTCACTCTGTAATTCAGCAACAGGAATTGACTCTTCGGAAATATGGCATTTTTCCACATTACTTGCATATTTCTCGTCGTTTTTACTATTTTCACCTTTTTCTATTCCCATTGTATCAATTATTTGATTAGTGTCAACAGATTTTTTTAACATATTTGCATCGTCAGCCGAATTATCAGTTTTTCCACTGATACCGCCTTTATTTCTACTGATATTATCCCTGAATTTATCAATAAGAACACAGCAATCCACAGAGATAATTTTTTTTGGAATACAAATCGATATAATTATGCTGATCATACAAACAAATAATAAGAATACAAAAAATTCAATAAGTAAGGTTATTACTAAAGTAAAGGGATTGTTTAAACTAATATTTTCACTTAATATGCCATACATCAGTTTAAACAGCGGGACAAAGGAAAAGCCTAATATTAATGAGCCCAAAGATATGGAGATTAATATACCCATATTTAATTCCTTAGCCTTATAAAGTAAGTAGAATGCTGTGAGTGAGGTAACCAAAATTATAATTAAAACCGAAACCCCATAGTAGGACATAAACCCTCCAGAATAGTATGTCTTATTTTATCTTTTGTAAAAAGACCAAATATGGTCTACTTGATTGTATTCGATATAAATCTACAAAATTCCTTCTTTTTTATTACAGGAATATTTCAAGAACAAAAAAATCAGCCTGTATATACAAGCTGACTTTATTTTAAGATTAGTTTTTTACAAGTGCATTCTTCAGAACAGTTTTCATATCCGCTGCACAAATAAATTTTAATGAATTTCTTACGTTCTCTGGTATCTCATCAATATCCTTTTTATTGTCAATTGGGAGGATAATGGTTTCAATTCCTGCTCTATGTGCCGCAAGCACTTTTTCCTTTAAACCTCCTATTGGAAGAACCCTTCCCCTTAAGGTTATCTCCCCGGTCATAGCTACCTTCCGACTTACAGGTATTCCTGACAGTGCCGAAGCCATTGCAGTAGCCAGTGTTATTCCGGCTGAAGGACCATCCTTTGGAATTGCTCCTTCCGGCACATGAATATGGATATCATTTTTCTCATAAAAGTTTTCATCTATCTTCAGCTCTTTGCATTTGGATCTGATATAACTCATGGCTGCCCTTGCCGATTCCTTCATAACATCTCCAAGATGCCCCGTCAGCTCCAGCCTGCCGTTTCCGTTCATCAGATTAACTTCTATTGATAAGGTATCTCCGCCTACAGGTGTCCATGCAAGACCGGTAGCTATACCTACCTCATCCTGTTCATTTGCCAAGTCATAGCGGTATTTCTTTACGCCGAGATATTTTTCAAGGCTGCTCTTAGATACCGTAACTACTCGCTTATTTTCAGAAACTATTGTCCTGGCAACCTTTCTGCAGACAGCACCTATTTCTCTCTCCAGATTTCTGACACCGGCTTCTCTTGTATAGAAATTTATAATATCTCTTATTGTTTCTTCATCAATTTTGATATTCTTTGAAGTCAGGCCATTGAGTTCAATCTGTTTGGGAAGCAGGTACTTCATGGCGATATTCGCCTTGTCTTCTTCAGTGTAGCTGGATAGACCTATTACCTCCATTCTGTCAAGCAATGGCCTGGGTATGGTTTCCAGACTGTTTGCGGTTGTCAGAAATAATGCATTTGACAGATTAAAAGGAAGTTCAAGATAATGGTCCCTGAATGCAAAGTTCTGTTCTGCATCAAGTACCTCCAGCATTGCCGAAGCAGGGTCACCCCTGAAATCACTGCTCATTTTATCTATTTCATCCAGAAGTATCAATGGATTTTTAGAGCCTGCCTGCTTCAAGGCAGCAATAATTCTTCCCGGCATTGATCCCACATAGGTTCGTCTGTGACCACGAATCTCGGATTCATCCTTTACACCGCCCAGTGAAATTCTCACATAATTCCGGTTAAGAGCCTTTGCTATGGATTTTGCAATAGAGGTCTTACCTACCCCCGGTGGTCCCACCAGGCACAATATAGGTCCTCTCAGGGAGTTTTTAAGCTTTTGAACAGCAAGATACTCTATTATACGCTCTTTAACTTTTTTAAGACCGTAATGATCCTGTTCCAGAATTTCTTCAGCTTTAACAAGATTAATGTCTTCTTCTGTGGATTTATTCCAGGGAAGGTCAAAGATCCAGTCCACATAGGTTCTTATAACACTGCCTTCAGCCGAACCCGACGGCATCTTGAGAAGCCTGTCCAGTTCCTTCAGAACCTTCTTTTCAGCTTCTTCAGGGAGACCGGCCTTTTCAAGCCTTGCCTTATACTCTTCCACCTCTCCGGTTATTCCGTCCCTGTCACCAAGTTCAGTTTGGATAGCCTTCATCTGTTCTCTGAGGTAATATTCTTTCTGAACCTTGTCAATTTGCTTCCTAACTTTTGTATTGATATCTTTTTCAATTTCAAGTATTTCTGTTTCCTGATATATGATGCTGAGAAGTTTTTCAATTCTTCTCAGAGGGTGAAATTCCGATAAGATCTCCTGTTTCTGTTCAACCTTTAATGGAATATTGTTAGCAATAATATCCGAAACCTGACTGATATTTTCAAGTTCGGCAACTGTCAGAGCCGTGTCTGGAGATACTTTCCCGCTAAGCTTGACATAATCCTCAAAAACTGAAACAAGACGTCTTTTCAAAGCCTCTACTTCATTAGCTTCAAATTCTTCTTCAACAACGCCTTCAACAACTTCAACAACAAAAAAGGGTTCCCTCTGTACGATATTTTTTATTTCTGCTCTGCTTATTCCTTCTACCAGAACCCTTATGGTATCACCCTGAAGCTTAAGCAACTGCTTAACTTTGGAAATTGTTCCGATATTGTAAATATCCTCTTCAACGGGAGAGTCGGTAGAGGCATCCTTTTGAGCTACCAGAAATATCAGCTGATCATTGATCATAGCTTCTTCAAGTGCTTTTATGGACTTTTCTCTGCCAACATCAAAATATAAAGTCATAAAAGGAAATACTGTCAGGCCTCTCAGAGGCAACAGCGGTAGTGTTTTAGCCATATTTATCCTCTCATTTATCAAAATAATAAATTTAACTTAAGCCAGTTTATAATCTGCTATTTATTATTTCTTAAATCTTATTAATATTGCATGTTAATGAAAATGCATTAATGCTTCTTTTTATATTTGTAAATATAGGTTCATTCAGGTTCATTGACTCATGTTCATAAGCTATTTATTACTGCAAGTTAGCTGCATCTCAGCACAAGACCTCTTTCGGCATCAACAGTAACTACCGAACCGGTTTTCAGAATCCTGGTAGCATTTTCAGCTCCAACTATTACAGGAATATCAAGTGCCAGACCAACTGTTGCAGCATGGCATGCCTGACCGCCTTCCTCAACTACAATTGCCGAAGCCCTTTTTATAACAGGCAGCATTTCATTATTTGTAAAGGACGCAACCAGAATATTTCCGTCAGAAAAGTTCTCAAGGGCTTCTTTAGCAGTTTGCGCAACGCATAGCTCACCGGTAACAGATGTATCTCCGATTCCGGTCCCCTGTACCAACACCTTACCCACAATATGCACTTTCAATGTATTTGTTGTACCGCTTATACCTGCCGGAACCCCTGCTGTAATAACTGCAAGCTCTCCGTTCTTTACCAGACCCGATTCAAGGGCCTTCTCTATTCCCATATCAAACATCTCATCTGTTGTGTTTGCAACCGGTACGAGGAAGGGCAGTACTCCCCAGGAAAGATTGAGCTGTCTCAAAACCTTCGGATTAACTGTTGTAGCAATAATAGGGCATGCGGGACGAAATCTAGCAATCATTCTTGCTGTATGGCCCGACTGTGTAACCGTGATAATGGCTGCAGCTTTAAGATCAAGGGCAGTAGTGCAAGTAGCATGGCTTATAGCATTGGTTACGCTTGTGTTGATTTCAGTCTGCTGGGTACTGAATCTCTTCCAGTAATCCATAGCACTTTCAGCTTTTTCAGCTATTTTTGCCATTACTGCTACTGTTTCCAACGGGTATTTACCGGCAGCAGTCTCCCCTGAAAGCATAACTCCGCTGGTTCCGTCATAAATAGCGTTGGCAACGTCACTGGCTTCGGCACGTGTAGGTCTTGGATTTCTTATCATGGAATCCAGCATTTGTGTAGCAGTAATAACAGGCTTTCCGTTCCGGTAACATTTCTCTATAATATGTTTTTGAACTACCGGAACTTCTTCAACGGGGATTTCAACACCCAGGTCACCTCTGGCAACCATTATACCGTCGGATACTTTTAAAATTTCATCAAAATTCTTTATTCCTTCTCTATTCTCGATTTTAGCTATAACCAGAATATCGCTTCCACCGTTTTTTTCAAGGATTTTTCTTATTTCGACTACGTCAGATGCTTTTCTCACAAATGATGCAGCTATTATATCGTAATCATTTTCAATACCGAATTTTATATCGTCTATGTCCTGACTTGTTAACGCAGGTAATCTTATGTCTGCACCGGGAACATTTATACCCTTGTGATCACCTACAACTCCTCCATTTTTAACTATACAGTAAATATCCTTGTTTTTGATCTCCATAACTTCAAGTTCCACAAGACCATCATTTATTAAAATCCTACTGCCCTTTGAAATATCCTTGTACAGCTCTTTGTAGGATATGGTACAACTATTCTCATCACCGATAATATCCTTATTAACTAAAATGAACTGATTGGTTTCCTTTAGGGTTACTTGACCATCCTTAAAATTACCTGTTCTTATTTCAGGGCCCTTGGTATCTAAAAGCAGAGGAATAGGCAAACCTACTTCGTTACGAATTTTCTTGAACAAATCTGCTCTTTTCTTATGTTGTTCATGCGTACCGTGTGAAAAATTCATTCGTGCAACATTCATTCCGCCAAGCATCATATTTCTGAGTACATCTTCATTATCGGAAGCGGGTCCCAGCGTACAAATAATTTTCGTTCTTCTCATAATTTAGCCCTCCAAAAGCAATGTAACTGTTGTAATAATTATTATATAAATTTTGAAATATCTAATCATCATATTTCTACTTGAAAACATCTAATATGATATTTTATTTTTTACCGATTGTCTACTATATATATTTTAAAGTTGCTTTCAAGTATTATTAAATAATAAAATGGAGTTTTATTGTTTAATAATGCCCTAACTTTGTTATACCCTGTATTTTGATAATTAATCTAATATTTATTAATTTTGTTATTGTATTATTATCTTCATTATGTTAAAAATATTATCACACTATTAATCATTCGGAATTGCAATAAAACCTAGTAATTCCAAACATTGGAGGTTTTCCCTTGAAAGAAAAGAAGAGTTCTCCCGAGCGCGAACGATTTTCAACAGGTTTAGCAGTTTTTTTTGCAACTTTAAGCTCTACAGTGGGCTTGGGCAACATTTGGAAATTCCCCTATCTAACAGGTAAATACGGTGGCGGAGCTTTTCTTATAATTTATTTTCTATGTGTTTTGTTTGTTGCTTTGCCAATAATGATAAGCGAACTGTATATAGGCAGGAAGACAAGGAAAAACGCCATTGGTGCAATTAAAACACTTACAAAAAAACCTTTTTGGAAAGTCATAGGTTATATGGGTATTTTGTCTGCCTTTTTTATCCTGTTCTTCTACAGCGCAGTAGCCGGCTGGGTTTATTCATATATTTTCAAAGCCATTTCCGGTATGTTTAACAACGCAACCATGGAAAAAATGGAAAGTGTCTTTGGTGAAACCGTAACAGGACCTATTCCTCCGGTAGTCTGGCAAATAGTTGCGATTGCCGTAGTGTCAACCATCCTCCTCTTCGGAGTGAAAAAAGGAATAGAGAGAATTACCAAGCTTTTAATGCCTGTTTTATTGGTCCTCATAATAATTTGCGACATCAGGTCACTGTTTTTGCCGGGTGCGATTGAAGGAATCAAATTTCTTTTCAAGGTTGATTTCTCCAGTGTAACAAAAGAAGTTATTCTAATGGCTTTAGGACTCTCCTTCTTTAAGCTTTCCCTGGGGATGGGTACTATCATTACCTATGGAAGTTATTTTACTTCTGATAATAACATGTTTGCTACTTCAGGTAAAGTAGCCCTGTCAGACACAATTGTATCACTACTGGCAGGAATAGCAATCTTTCCGGCAGTTTTTTCCTTTGGGATGAAACCCGAGCAGGGGCCGGGACTATTATTTATGACCATTCCCCTGGTTTTTTCAAAAATCCCTCTGGGCGGACTGCTGGTTGTCCTGTTCTTTATTTTAACGGCTATCGCAGCTACGACTGCTATGATGTCCATATTTGAAGTTGTAATAACCTTTATAACCGAAGAGAAAAAGCTGTCAAGAAGGAAGGCAGTAATAATAAGTGCTGTCATAGTAATGCTTTTCGGATTTCCGTCGGCCTTATCCGCAAATAACACCAGCTTATTCAGCAGTGTAAAATTTTTCGGTCAGACCTTCTTTAACTTTTTTGACAGTGTATCCTCAAATATTTTACTTCCTTTAGGGGGATTATTAATAGCTGTATTTGTAGGATACTTTTTAAACAAGCGTGATATTAGAGAGGAACTTTCAAACCAAGGTACTTTGAACAATAGGGGTCTTATTACGGTCTATCTTTTCTTACTTAGATTTGTCACACCGATTCTGCTGCTGATTGTCTTTCTAAGCATGATTGGGGTATTATAAAATAAACTCTTCACTTTATTTATTGTTAAAATGAGTATTAATATAAATATTTCTGTACTTTGTAGGACTCATTCCCTCATGGTATTTGAAATAGTTGATAAACTGGTTCTCCCCATCCCAGTTCAGAATGTTTGAAATCTGCTTTATTGTATAATTCGAAGTTATTAGCAAATTCTTTGCCAGTTTAATCTTCTCATTGTTTATATACTGTTTAAGTCCTATTCCAAAGCTTTTCTTGAATAAGCCCGACAGGTAATCGGCATTGTAGCCGAAATAATCTGCAATGGTTTCTACAGTAATTTTTCTTCCACAGTTAATCCTTGTCCATTCAGCAACATCATTAATCAGTTTGCTGCTTTTGTTTTTCAGGGAGTGTTGTGCTGCCGAAATTTCATTAATAATCAATCCCATGATCAGGTCGGATGAATATTTGGGATAATCTGCAGTATTTGCAATATGCAGCAGCTGTTTAAAAAGGCTGTTGAACCTGTAGTTCTCTGCAGCAGAAAAATACTGAAGCTCAATCTTGAAGAAATTAAAATCAGTGGTCAAAAAATGTGCCCAGTAAAAAGAGGTTTTACCCGTACTGGTATTATAGCCGAAGTGTATTCTATCGGGGTAAAGCAGCAGAACATCACCACTTTTAAGGACATATTGCCTGTCTTCCTCCTGAATATAAGCTGTCCCCTCCAGCATGTATATTATTTCGTAAGTATCAATTTTCCGTCTTGGATGGAGCCATTCATCGTCGCTCCAAAACAATCCCGATATACTATAGGCTAATTCAATATTATTCTCAATGTAAATCATCTAGGATTTTCTCACTTTTTATATTTTTTTAGATATTGTATCAGGACAACTATCTTAGTATGATAATATCATGTAATGCAGATACAATCAATAATTTAGGAGGGTGAGCCATGCAAAAAAACAATCTAGTCAATTTCTTCGACATCAACATTAACAAAGGATTTTGGCATGACAGACAGAAGATAAATGCAGAAACAAGCATATATACTATCTGGGAAAGGTTTAAAGAGACCGGAAGATTTGATGCCTTCAAATTTCAATGGAAGGAAGGAATGCCGAATAAACCGCATATTTTCTGGGACTCTGACTTTGCAAAATGGGCAGAAGCTGTTGCATATATTATTGAAAAGAGACCCGACCCTGAACTTGAAAAGGGTGTAGATGAGATAGTTGAGCTTATTGAAAAACACCAGGAACCTGACGGATATTTCAATATATATTTTTCGGTTGTGGAGCCTGAAAACCGCTGGAAAAAAAGAACCGAGCATGAGTTATACTGTGCAGGCCATTTGATAGAAGCAGCCGTTGCCTACTACCATGCTACCGAAAAAGATAAGTTCCTGAAGCTCATGTGCAAATATGCCGACCATATTGAAAACGTTTTTGTGAAAGAAAAATCAGCGGCTTTTACTACCTGCGGCCATGAAGAAATAGAGCTGGCACTTGTAAAACTGTACCATTGCACAGGTGAAAAGAGATATCTGGAATTAAGCAAATTCTTTATAGACAACAGAGGTCCTGACAACAAACCGCAGGAATACTATCCCTGGGCCAATCCCTGCTACTCACAGGATCATTTGCCCGTCCGTGAACAAACTACAGCCGAAGGTCATGCAGTACGTGCTGTATATCTATATTCCGCTATGGCTGATCTGGCTTTGGAATATGATGAAGCTTCACTGTTTAATGCCTGCAGAATATTATTCGAGAATATTACCTATAAGCGTATGTATATAACAGGTGGAATCGGTTCTGCCAGCACCGGCGAGGCCTTCACCATAGATTACGACATGCCCAATCTGACAGCTTATACAGAAAGCTGTGCAGCTATTGGTCTGGCGCTGTTCGCAAAACGCATGCTTTTGCTGGACACAGACTCCCTGTACTCCGATATTGCCGAAAGAGTCTTGTACAATGGATTTTTATCAAGTATATCCCTGGATGGCAGATCTTTCTTCTATGAAAATCCACTGGAGATTGACCCCAAGCTTCACAACCGGGATTTTTCAGTTATAGACGGCAAAAGCAGATACCCTATCACTCAGCGCCTTGAAGTATTTGAGTGCTCCTGCTGTCCTCCGAATATTTCAAGATTCTTTGCATCAATTGCGGATTTCCTGTATACCTACAATGACCAGACACTTTTTGTTCACCATTATATGGACAGCACTGCAAAGATTGAACTGAACAAGAATAAGGTTGAAATAGCCCAGGAAACCCGTTACCCGTCGGACGGAAAGATTAAGATATCTGTAGAAGGCTTTGACAATAAGGAAGTAGCTGTGAGAATACCCTACTGGTGTGAAAAGTATAGTATTTCGGTAAATGGTTCACCTGTAAAATATGAAATCAGAAAAGGTTACGCTTATCTGTCCTCAGGTCAAGGTATCTGCAACATAGAGCTTGATTTTGAAATGAAGCCGCAGCTTATTGAAACTCTGCCGGAGGTTCAGGACAATTCAGGCCGTGTAGCCCTTCAGATGGGTCCAATTATTTATTGTCTTGAGGGTGTTGACAATGGGAAGAACCTTAGAGAAATTTCCATTGACGGTGCTTTGGATATAAAAGTCAAATTTGACGAAACAATGGGTTCCAACCTTATCTCCTGTAAGGGATACCGTAAGGATATGGACACTAAAGCGTTATATCCGCCTGTGACAGACAAATACAGAGAGCAGGAGCTGCACTTCATACCCTACTATGCCTTTGCAAACCGCGGTGAAACTGAAATGATAGTGTGGATATTGAAAAAATAATACATTTTTGTCTGAAACAAAGGGGCTGTCTCAAAAGTAAAATTTTGAGGCAGTCTTTTTCTGTGTAAAAAATCCAAAAAGCGACTCCCAAAAGAGTCGCTCAATGTTGTAG
>JAQSXC010000171.1 GCA_029266335.1 Eubacterium sp.
CGGAGGGTTCGCTTTTTAATTTCCTGCAACTGCATTTATCAGCTTCTGCTGCAACCGAGCTTCCTTAATCCCTTGAAGGATAAAATCTGAAGCCCATGGGCTTTATCTTCTTTTCACCAGGATTCAGAACATATATATCATCAATGTATTCCCACCTTACCAGGATACTTGCAGATCTTCTTTCAGGTAATTGCAGTTCGGAAGGAATCTCATTACCTGTCTCATCCATAATTTTTGTCATGGTTCCCGAACCTTCAAGCCAGACGCCTATTTCATCAACATCCATCAGCTTTACGTAAATTATATTATCAATATCATAAAAATAATTTAATACAGCATTCTGCTCGGCTATTTTTCTTAAGCTTAAAAATATATACTCTCCTATATAGCTGTTTAAAAACATATTTTGTCCCCATAAAATTTTTTCTACTGTATTATAATGAATGATTCTTTATTTATGTTACAAATATTTAGTTGCCTTAGAATTAATAAAGCCCCGTAAATCAATACGGGGCTGTTATAAAGGGTGTTAAAAGGAGAAACAAATATGAAAAAGCTTATGTACTTATAATAATATATCTTTATTAATAAATATTATATAAATCGTGAACTTTCTGTAAACAAGGAAAGCCGTTTGTCAAAAAACACTTCCAAGCCTCATTGCCATATACAATCTATACCGGTAACTGATAATAAGGTATTTCAATAGTCGGAACAAATCCAAGCTTTTGTGCAAGCTGATATGACGCTGTATTTTCCAATCTGCAGGACCACACAGGTTCCAATCCGTTTATAAGGCAATAATCAATGAGTGCTGAACAGACTGAAACGGCAAAACCTCTTCCCCTGTATTTATCAGATGTTTCTATACCTATTTCCAGTTTACCATCCAGCAGAAAAGCAGAGAATGCAGTGGAAGCAATCTCTTCATTACATAAAAGGCTGTACCCCGCACCATTTTTTTCAAAATCGTTGCCATCCGTCCAGAAAAATCTGGGTATGACAGCACCTGATATTTTCTCAAACATTTCAGCCGAGGTCTTTACTATGTTACAGGTAGGATTTTTCATTTGCTGCTTTATTGCTTCATATCTCTCTTTATCAAATTGAAAATTAACTCTTGTGTGTTTTATGATTTTAGCTGTGTTGTCCGAAGCAGCATTTTCCATATTACTGCTTTCAACTATAAAGGAACCGGCTAATTTCTCGATCTTTTCACTCCATTCACAGGGATATGACTGCAGCCACTCGGCTTTATCGCGTTCTTTGCCTGAATTGAGCAAGTATTGTTGCAGACCTGCAGTGAATTCTCCATTGTTTAAGTCCCCAAAAAGCAGTGACATGCCATAGGGATGTACAATAAAAAAGGTCCCGGGTTCCTGGGCATTATCAACATACACTGTCCCCGATACCTGACCACGGATAACCGACTGTGCAAACAAAGTATTTATTTCCAGAGTTTTTAACGGTTCAAGGACCTTTAAATAATCTTTAACGTCTAATTTTATCATTTTACCCTCCATGTTCCCAATGTGCCATTTTTCCAATTGTAACAAACATTAGTTATATTATCAACTTAAGATAAATTATCACCTTGCTAAAGTTATTTTAAGCTTATTGTTATTGTGCTTTTATAAACATACCGGCTAATAAATGTCATGGGTAATGCTGCAAAAAAAGATAAATCCGGGATAACCCGAATTTATCTTTTTTAATATGTTCAATTCTCTATATTTACATTTTAAGTTTTAAAGCATGATAGCTTGCTACAAGCCGGTGCCTTAAACCAGCTTCAAAAGCAGCTCATTGCTTCTCTCAATGAACCTGGCCATTGCATCGGGCTCCAATGGCTGGTGACTCATCATTGCTAGATCATAAATATGTTCGCTGATAAGCTTTATTTCATCCTTCTTTGTTTCATCTGCCTTCATATCTAATACAGACTTAACCAGCTTATTTGAAGAGTTCAGAACAAGAGTCTGTTCTTTTGGGAACATATGGCTCATATCCATTCCTCCGAACATAGCACTCATTTCCTGCATTCTTCTTGACTGCTCCGATAAAAGTATCATAGCCGGAACTGACTCATTCTTTAGAGACTCTACCTGAATCTTAAGCTTATCATCATTTACAGCAGCCTTAAATAACTTTTCAAGGTAGCTGACGTCGTCCTCTGCTATTCCTGTATCACCTTTTTTCATGTTATCGGAAATATCCGCATCTATTCTGTTGAAACGGACACCTGACATTTTACTTTCAAGCAGCTGCATAAAGTGATTATCAATCATGGTTGAAAGTATTACCGCTTCCATTCCGTTCTCATTGAACAGCCTGATATATTGTGCCTGCTGTTTTTCATTAGAGACATAGAATATCTTGTTTTCGTGTTTTTCCTTGTTATTTTCCAGATAATCCTTCAGGGTGGTGTATCCGCCCTTGGTTGATTTATATATAATAATATCCTTTACTCTGTCGAAGAATTTTTCCTCTCTTATACAACCATATTTAACAAAAGGATTGATGTCATCCCAGTATTTATTGTAATTATCACGTTCATTTTCAAAGAGCGAGGTAAGTTTGTCGGCAACCTTCTTTGTAATATGAGTTGATATCTTATTAACATATCCGTCGTTCTGCAGGAAGCTCCTTGATACATTCAAAGGCAGGTCAGGGCAGTCAAGAACTCCTTTTAACAGCAAAAGGAATTCCGGTATAACCTCTTTGATGTTATCGGCAACAAATACCTGATTGTAGTATAGTTTGATCTGGCCTTCCATTGTCTCAAATTCGTGCTTGAGTTTGGGAAAATAGAGTATTCCTTTGAGGTTAAACGGATAATCCATATTCAGGTGTATCCAGAACAAAGGCTCATTGAAATCATGGAATACCTTGGTATAGAACTGTTTGTATTCTTCCTCGGTACAGTCCTTTGGATTCTTCAGCCACAAAGGTTGAGTATCATTTAAAGGCTCAGGCTTCTTTGGTTCTGCCGTTTCAGCTGCATCAACATTTTCAGCCGGCTCCTTGGACTTATCTTCTTCGGTCTTTTCGGCTGCTTTGGCACTGTCCTCAAGGTAAAGCTCATACGGAAGGAATGCAAAATATTTCTCCAGAGTAGCTCTCATTTTGTATTCATCGGTAAATTCAAGCCCATCCTCGGACAGGTGTAGAGTTATAGTTGTTCCTCTCTCTGTTCTGTCCGAATCCATCATTTCAAACTCTGTTCCTCCGTCGCTTACCCACCTTACAGGAACTGCTCCGGGCTGAAAGGAAAGGGTATCTATCTGAACTCTCTGTGATACCATGAAGGCCGAATAGAAACCAAGGCCAAAGTGTCCTATTATTTGTCCGTCATCAGACTTGTCCTTGTATTTTTCAAGAAAATCGACTGCCCCTGAAAAAGCAATCTGATTAATATATTTTTTTACTTCTTCCTCAGTCATACCGAGACCATTATCAATAACTTTGATTGTTTTTTCATTCTTATCCACGAGAACCTTGATTTCAAACCTGTTGTCTTCGGGCAAATCAGCTTCACCAATAGCATCAAGCTTTTTAAGTTTGCTTATTGCATCACTTGCATTTGAAACAAGCTCTCTGATAAATATATCCTTTTCAGAGTATAACCACTTTTTTATTATAGGAAAAATGTTTTCGGTATTAATTGAAATACTTCCGCTTTCGTGCTTCATAATAGCCTCCTTTAATTTTGTTCAAATATTGGGAGTGGAAAAACATTACGTTTTTCCATATGTGAAATGTCATTAAAGACGCTAATGAAATTTCACACTTTTACCTCCATTAGAAAATTTTTAACAATAATAATATAACTCTATTATTATAAACTTTCAAGTATTTTTTAGCACTCAATTAATAAGAGTGCTAACAATATTTTAACCATATAAGGATATTCTCTTTTGTTCATCACAGGCAATGTTCTTTTTCTTTCCCTCAAGCTGGGTTACCAGAAGTATTTTGCCATTCCAAAGATCCACCAGATGCTTCAAGGTTTCATAGGCATAGCTTAATTCCAGCTCCCTGCCGTCAAATTCGTGGGTTAAAACAAGCGTATTATCCTTTTGTACCCATTCTTCAATGCGTATGGTAGGTATGCTTCCAATTCCAACAGTGTTACACAGTGTATTTCTTACAATCTTCCACCCTTCTTCATCTGACACTTCGGATATCATATAATCATTTCCCGCGGTTACATACTCAAACAGGTTCATTTCACCGCATAATTCCTGTGTCAGGTATCTTCTGATAAAGGACTGGTCTCTCTCATTTTCCCGAATTTCAAATATTTTCTGCAGTCCGTATTTCTCACTAAGATTTTCAAATATTTTAAAACCTATATAGTATGGATTTATACTGGATTTCAATGGCCGGATTACCTCATTGTGCCTTCGTAAAAACTCCAGGTGCATATTTTGAGGCAGTTCAAGCTTGTTTAAAATATTATAGTGCCAGAAGCTGGCCCAACCTTCATTCATTATTTTTGTTTCGATTTGAGGAATAAAATATTTGGCCTCTTCCCGGACAACTGACATTATATCCTTTTCCCAGTCCTGAAGCCTTCCGTGTTCAATAATAAATCCAAGAATATCTTCTTCAGGATTCTCCGGTATTTTGATTTCCTGCTGAGCTGTCTTTTCAGCATCATCACTCTCTCTTTGTGAATACCTCTCCAGGTTTGGGAACTCCTTAATATTATCAGTCAGTGCCGACACATTTTTCCTGCTGTTATCGGCAACTCTGTTCTGAAAATCGACTACTCTCTCTGTTTGAAGCTTAACAGCATGAGCAGCATTTAAAATCTTTTCAACCCGCGCATACCCTATACTGGGATCGGAAATATATTCCCTTATCCGGTTGGCATGATTTTTAAACATTTCAACAGTATACTCAGCCTTGGTGCCCAATTTAAATAATCTGTTGTTCTTGAAAAAATCATTATGAGCGTATACATGAGCAATGGTAAGCACCTGCAGTAAAAGCGAATTATCCTTCATCAGATAGGCTATACATGGATTTGAATTAATAACCATTTCGTAAGGTAACCCTGTCAAATTGTATTTATGGAGCGTTTTAATCCTCTCATAAGACTTGCCGTAACTCCAGTGAGGGTAATGAGAAGGCATACCCACGTAAGACTCATAGCCGATCATATCCTCATAGTTAATAATTTCAAATTCCTGATTATAGTAGTCAAGTCCACACTCTTTTGCTATACTCTCTATCCTCTCATTCCAATATTCCAGATCCTTCAAACTAAAGTCTGTCATGCCTTTCCCCCATTCCACACTATTTCATGAACTGCATGCAGTTAAAAGACCATAAAAAATGCCCTGCGTTTTTTATGCATCTCCCTTTTCCAGGAGTTTTTTTAATGCAGGAAGAACATCTTCTTTTTTATTTATGGTAATAGCTACAAAGTTTTTACTGTCAATCTTGCTCTGAAGTTCGGCCTTTATGGTACTACCCATACTGTAATAGCCAGGCACAATTTCACCATAACCGAAAAGATTACAAACCTCACATAATTTTTTTGCACTGTCTACAGCTTTCTTATTGTCTTCAGACCAGTTGTCCCCATCACTGCAGTGGAAAGCATAAATATTCCAATTGCTGGGACTATACCTTTCGTTTATTATCTCAATTGCTTTCTCATATCCACTGCTGATGTATGTACCACCGGATTCTCCTCTGTGGAAAAATTCCTTTTCATTAACCTCTTTTGCAGTTGTAGTATGAGCAATAAACACTACCTCAACATTGGCATATTTCAGGTGCAAAAATTGATACAGCAGGAAATAGAAGCTTCTTGCCAGGTATTTTTTTGTCTGGTCCATGGAGCCTGAAACGTCCATAATGCATAATACAACAGCATTATAGTCTCTTTTATTATTCTCCTTTATCCTGTAATATCTTAAATCGTCCTCAATAAAAGGAAATCTGTTGTCAGGCAGGAGCTTATACATAAAAGCTGTATTACCGTTTTTCCCAGAGTCTTCTTCGCCTGAAGTTTCCTTATCTGACTGAGAAAACTCATTCAGGGTTCTTTTAGTACTCTGCTTTCGTTTGATTTTTTCAATGACAGAACGTTTTTTTGCAAGTCTGGGAGGGATACCCCTCTGTTGGTAACCCAACTTTCTATAGCTTTTTTCCTCCAGCTGGGACAGCTGCTTCTTATCAATATCGGGCAGGTTTAAATCATCGAAGAGGTATCTGATTACCTCTTCGATGGTGATTTCAGTTTCATAGATTTCCTCGCCCTCCTGGTTACCGGCTTTTCCCTTTCCATTACCATTTTGGGCATCTCCTGAAAACTTATCCCCCCTCTTTTCCTCTCCATTTCCCGAACCTACTCCCGGCTTGTTTTTTCCGTAGACAAACTGAAACTCCTTAATACCCCTGATTGGAATTTTAATTTTCTTATCCCGGCTTTTACCTATAATGCTTTCTTCAGCAATTATATTACCAAGGTTTTTCTTGATCGATTCTTCTACCAATTCTCTGTGCCTGCGACGGTCTTCAGCCGATCTGTCCCTTCCGCCGCTGCTGTTTTCTCTGAATATAGCCATAATGTATTAGCCTCCATAGACTTTCCGGTATAAAACCTGCCAGCATAAAACCTCCTGGTCAAGTCTTCAAATTAATCCTTCCAAAGGTTATTGGCAGCATATTTTAATATTACGTTGCAGCAATGGTCGCAGTAACCGTTTTTCTTCATTTCTTCAACCATGGTGTTATATTTTTGAGTCTGCTCCTTGTCTCTGACCTTGGCTTGTGTAATAATCCTGCTGAGATCTCTCACAGAGGTAGTAAGCTTCTTTTCTATAGCATCCTTTAGGGGCTCATAACTTGTATAGTCAAGACTTCCGCCATTTCGCATAACAAAGAACATGTAAGCTGTAACATCCGATCTGAAGCCCTTAACAGCCGTGTCGGAAATACCTATCTGCTCTTCTATGGATCTCATGAATTTTTCGTCCGGCTCCAGTTCTTCACCGGTATTTTTATCCTTGATCTTAGTCTTGTTTACAAAGGCCTCTGCATGGTCCAGATAGTTGTTAAACAAGCTCTCGGCCTGTTCTCTGTAACCATGGATAAAAGCTTTGGTAACCTCTTTTTCAAGAATCTTGTTATATTCCTTCTTAACAGTATCGTATACCAATCTGAGGTATCTTTCCTTTTCCTCATCACTTATTCCAAGCTCCTTAACCGATTTTATTAAAGATTCCATAATAGCTATTGGGTTGATACAGTCGTTTTCAGATTCTGAAAGAGCCGTGTCCAGTGCCTTCATTATAAATCTGGTTGATATACCCGACATACCTTCTCTGGGTGCTTCTTCCCGGAGCTCGAATATATCAATCTTTCTTGTCATGCCCTTTTCAAGTATTTCTTCACCATTATAGATCTTTAACTTTGTCATGGGGTCAACCTTGTTTGAAGGGCTGAGTCTTGTCAGGATGGCAAACATAGATGCAATTTCTATGGTATGAGGAGCAATATGTGCCTTAAACTTGCTTCTTGAAAGCATTTTTTCATAAATCTTTATTTCTTCGTTTAGTTCAAGGCAATATGGTACTTCTATTCTTACTATTCTGTCCAGAATAGCTTCATTTGTATGGTCTGATTTGAATTTATTCCACTCGGCCTCATTTGAATGGGCCAGAATGACTCCATCAAAATAAATCATTGCTCCCTTTCCGGGTGATGGTATGGATTTTTCCTGTGTGGCCGTTATCATTGAATGCAGATATTCCGTCTCGTTTTTGAATACTTCTATAAACTCAACAATACCTCTGTTTCCCGCATTGAAGGCACCATTCAGGGACAACACCCTCGGGTCGTCTTCAGAATACAGGTCGATTTTTGAAATATCAACACTGCCTGTAAGAATTGATGAATCCTGATTGTTTGGATCAACCGGAGGTACCACTCCGATCCCCTTTCTGGAACGGATTGAAAATCCCACAGATTCAACCGGAAATCTCTCATATTCCCCATCGTATTCATTCTTGAGCCGATATCTGCATACGGGACATAAATCCCCTTCTATTTTAACATTAAGCATTTCCTCAAACTCTTTTCTTAAGTGTTTCGGCACAAGGTGCAAAGGTTCTTCTCTCATTGGACAATTCTTTAATGCATAGATAGGTGGCGCCAGCTCAAGGGCTTTTTTCACTGCTTCCATCAGAGAAGATTTACCGGCTCCAACAGGCCCAACAAGGTATAAAACCTGTCTTGCCTCTTCTCCTGCCATCGCTGCAGAATGAAAATAGCGTACTATTTTCATTATTGTCTTATCAATTCCAAAAAAGTCTTCCTCAAAGAAGTCATACTTTTTTATTATGTCATTACCGTAAATTCTTCTTAATCTTGGATTCTCATCAGTACGCACAACCTCAGTTCCCTTTGATACGATAAGGTCATATAACCTTTGATGAGCAAGAACAGCCACCTCTGGATTTGATTTTACCAACTGAAGATATTCAAGAAATGTGCTTTCAAATTGCCTTTTTACCCTGTCATCCCTATCCTTTTGAATCATTGCTTTGAAGTCAAACTCCGGTGTGGTCATCTAGAAACCTCCCTTTTTACCTGGTAGAATTGAAGGAACAAACAGACTTTACCAAGGAATACAGTAGTTCATAATTTGCTCCTGATTAAATATCTCATTTTAAAATATATGTGAGCATTTCAAAAATATTATTAAATACAAACTTTTCTGTGCTTGAGTTTTGTTTTTTTATAGTCCTGTGGTTGATTTCCAAAATGATTCCAGCTATAGTAATATATAGTCAATGTTAATCAGCAGCTATTTACATTTATTTTCATTAAATGACGAGGTGACCAGTTATGATCAGTTATAAAACTCTTGAAAATACCGCTATTGAGACTTTACATGAAACATTTGTCAATGCTTTTTCCGACTATCAGGTCAAAATGGATTTACCTTTATGGAAATTTCAAAATATGCTTGAACGCAGAGGATTTATCCCGGAGATATCTTTAGGTGCATTTAAGGAGGATGTCCTTGCAGGTATTATACTAAACGGGTTGAGAACCTGGAATGGCAGGCCTGCGGTTTATGATCTGGGGACCGGCGTAATGCCCGAATATAGGAAACAGGGAATTACAAGCTGCATGCTTACAAATATAAAAAAAATTCTTAAAGAAAGAAATATAGAACAATATTTACTTGAGGTTATTCAGACCAATACATCAGCCTTCAATTTATACAGGAAGCAGGGCTTTTCAATTGTAAGAGGCCTGGACTGCTTCAGACTTGATAAGGGCAGCTTTTCTTCAACAGTTACATATGAAACAGAACATATAAGCAGTATTGAAGACTCCATATGGGAAGAGCTGAAGAATTTTTGGGATTTCATACCCTCCTGGCAAAATTCCATCGACTCAATTAATGCTGTTAAAGACTTATTTATATATTCAATAGTAAAATTTGAGGGTAAAATAGTTGGTTATGGAATTATTGACAGAAAATCAGGAGACCTGGTTCAGCTGGCGGTTCACAAGGCCCATAGACACAAGGGGATCGGCAGAAGTATTGCAGCAGACCTGATTAACAGTACAGAAGCAAAAGCTGCCGCTGCACTAAATATAGACCATGCTTCTACAGCCGTAATAAGCTTCCTGCACTCCCTGGGTTTTGAGGGAAGTGTCAATCAGTATGAGATGCTGCTTGAGATCAGG
>JAQSXC010000172.1 GCA_029266335.1 Eubacterium sp.
AAACTCCAGGATTCTGGAAATCAGGGTTGAATATGCAGCTCCGATATATCCCAGTGCCGGAAATCCAAATGCACCGAATATAAGAACAAAATTCAGCAGGGTGTTGCATACCAGCGCTGCTATACCTGCTATCATGGGCAGCTTTGTTTCATGGAGGCTTCTCAGTGCAGCCGCCAGCACCCAGCTGATGCACAGGGGTAATACCGAGAACAGAATAATTCTCATATAGGTACTCCCTATATTTATCAATTCCGGTTCTTTAGTGAATATATGCATTACAGTATCGGGTATAAAAAAGCTGACTATACTGAAGGGTACTGCTATTACCAAATTGCAGAGCACTGACAGTGTCAGTGTCTTGCGAATGTTTTTATAATTCTCCTGTCCGAAAAACTGCGATATGAAAACACCGCAGCCTGAGGATATACCTGCCATTATAAGGGTAATATTAAAAAAGTACTGATTTACAAGCCCTACCGCTGCAATAACAGAATCCCCGGCCTTTCCAAGCATTAAGGTATTGACCATCCCCAGTGAGGAGGAAGCCAGGTTTTGCAAAGTTATTGGAGCCGCTAATATTATAATGGCTCTGTACATGTTCCACTTACCTTTTGTATAATCAGCCGCCTGTTTTATTTTATTCTTCATCCGGTTTTGCCTCCCTTCAAATTATTATTTCTTTTGTTATTTCATTTATTAGTTAACATCTTCCAGACATGTTTTTTTAGGCACAGGCAATTGCACTAAAAAAGACATTGCACCGTTCGCAATCCACGGCACAATGTCTTCCGCAAATATAACTTCAGCATTTGAAAGCTGCAGCTATACGTTTGAATTGTATAAGCCCACAAACTCCAATGTAGGCTGCCACCTTGCCCGGACAATTCTGATGACAACCCGTTCAGCTGTAACCTGCTCAAAAGTGCATATACGCTTATATCCGATTGTAGTGCCTGAATATATGATTTTTTGGTTCCCTTCATTTTCTATAATTATCTCAAATTCTTCAATACGCTGGCCGACAGCAATATGTTCCATTAAAACAACAGTGTCAATTGAACTTTTTTGCTTCAGAGTTAATATAACATTGGCAGTTTCGGTTCCTTCCCCGAGACACCAATACTTGCCGGAGGCCTGTTCAAGGATATTGTCCGCAGCATGTTCCATATCCAGGATTTCACCGGCCTCAACAAAAGAACCTTCGGCTAAATTATGTGAAAACCAACTCCTGATCAGGTGCCCGAATTCCCCAAGCCTTTGCACATCATTTTCATGAAGCAATCCTCTGCGGTCAGGCGGAATATTAAGCAGGAAACAGCCATTCCCTCCCACAGATCCCTGATAGATATTTTTAAACTCCTGTAAGTCCATAAGAGACCCGTCCTCTTCACTGTGATAAAACCAGCCCGGACGTATGGAAGTATTGATTTCAGCCGGATACCATACCAGATTGTCCACTTCTGCAATAGTACTTCTACTGCCAAGGTCTTCATCACCGGAGGTTACTTTTTTTCTGAAAGTATCATCATCAGCCTTTTGTGAAGCATCCTGTATTTTTTCCAGGTCCTGAAGCAATGCAGGAACCGTGCTCCATTCCGAAGTTCTGCAATGTCCGGCTTCATTACCACACCAGCGGACATCGGGGCCGCAGACTGATATTACCGCATTAGGCTGAAGTCTGCGGATCACTTGGTAATAGCGCTCCCAGTCATATTGCTGTTTCAGTCCGTTTTCGCCTATACCGCAGGCTCCGTCGAACCAGACACAAAACACTTCGCCGTAATTGGTCAAAAGTTCCTCCAGCTGATTTACAAAGTAGTCATTATATGCCTGCGTATCTCCATACCTCTTTTCATGCATGTCCCATGGAGAAAGATATACTCCGAATTTTAAGCCTTCCTGACGGCAGGCTTTCGAAACCTCCCCCACTACATCACCCAATCCGTTTTTCCAGGGACTGTTTTTAACGGAATGTTCTGTATATTTGCTGGGCCACAAACAAAAGCCGTCGTGATGTTTGCAGGTAAGAATCAGTGCTGACATACCGGCAGCCTTCATAGTTCTGACCCATTGAACTGCATCAAGCTGTGTGGGATTAAATATTTCAGGAGATTCCTTTCCGGTTCCCCATTCCTCATTTGTGAAGGTATTTACTCCAAAATGTATGAAACCGTAAAATTCAAGCCTTTGCCATGCAATTTGTCTTGGATGGGGCTTTACAGATGCGATCTGATTAATAGGAAGGATTGTTTTAACACTTGAAAGCTCTATTCCTTTTTTCATAAAACCACTTCCTTTCTTAGTTCCTCAGACAAATTAATTTCTTCAAAGAATACCGGTTTTATTCTGAAGGTAAAAGTAAATGGCCCGGACGGTATTCTATATTTCTCGGCCAATGCAGGTCCACAGCTTCCGGAACCCGTACCTGCCATCATATAATCCATATGGACAATGGTCTCTTCTCTCGGTGAAAGTTCATGAGCATGTGAAGCAGAGGTCAGATCCCCGGGTGTATAATGGGCAGCATTAAATGAAAAA
Organism: Eubacterium sp.; assembly: GCA_029266335.1. Classification (GTDB taxonomy): domain Bacteria; phylum Bacillota; class Clostridia; order Acetivibrionales; family DSM-1351; genus Ruminiclostridium. The sequence goes on from JAQSXC010000172.1 coordinate 2,539, forward strand.
TTGTCCATTCCTACAAAGAGCAGTCCAGCCTCAAGCTGATTCCGTACCGACAGCCATTCGGTCTGCCAGTGACTGCCGTTTTCCTGTGGTTTCAAATAGTTCTCAAAAAGTTGCCCGACAGTTGTCAGATAACGGCTCTTTATAGTGCTGTGATGCTTGTCGACATAACTTTCATGAGGACCATAGCCAAAGTATTCTATTGTTTCATAACCTTTCGGCATTGAAAAAGAAAGTCCCAATCTTGGCAGGTAAATATCCTCTGTGGAACGCTCACTTTCGAGATAATTGTCACCTCTATAAAATACATCCTTTCTAAGGTCTCCTTCAAAAGTAACCGTACAATCACCTGCACCGAAAACTGTGTAAATGACTCTGCCTCTTAATATAGGCACCTTGGAATATCCTCCAAGGGATATACTGCTGATTACCATGACAGCCTGCGGTGACAGTCTTTCTGTCTTCACTTCATAAACATGCGGCTTCATTTTGTCATAACGTTCTTCTCTCCACTTGCTGCTTTCATGCATGTCGTTATCAATTGGAGCACGCCATATATTTACTTTAAACTCATCCTTCAGCATATTGATGCCACGGAAATCAAGCCCCGACAATTGGCCGCTTAAGGAATTAAATCTATATATAAAATCCTCTCCTGCTACCAAAATCTCATTTCGGTCCTGAATCACATCCAATTCCTTCATGGTGCATTGTTCCACAACGCATTTGGTGACCTGAACCGGCAGCTCAAACTGGCAGTTATAGAGGTTATGCCCTTTTTCAAGACACATTGCCGGTCTGTTTGTTGTAAAATATAAATTCAAAAAGTATCTTCCGTCTGAAAGTAATGACAAATCCATATCCAGCTGTAATTCAACGCTTTTTTGCGGTGCTGTTGCCGGTAATGGTATTATTCCTTTCATAACCGGCATACCATCCCTTTCAACAACCCAATGAAAATCAATATGAGATAAGTCAGTAAAATCATAAAGGTTTAAAACCTTTACAATCAATGGTTCAGTGGACCACAATTCTGCCTTTAAAGGAGCAATTATCTGTTTGAGCTCCAGGAGCCCGGTGTGTGGAGTCCTGTCAGGGTAAACCAGTCCGTCAAGGCAGAAATTCCTGTCATTTGGCTCATCACCAAAGTCTCCTCCGTAGAACTCCGTAAAGACACCGTGATCATTCCACTCCCAGACAAAACCTCCTGCCAGCCGCTTATTGGAGTAGAACAAATCCCAGTATTCCTTAAGATCACCCGGCCCGTTCCCCATTGAATGGCAATATTCACATAAAATTAAAGGTCTGCTTTCATTTTCTATATTCAGAAAGGTATTCTCTATCCATTCCACAGATGAATACATGCGGCTGTACATATCCAAACAACCTGTATCCAGTCTGGTTTGATCAAAGGCACGCTCATAGTGGAGCAGTCGACTATTGTCCCGCGCCTTTGTCCAGGCTGCCATTGCCAGGTGATTTTCCCCATAAGAAGATTCATTACCCATGGACCAGATAACTACAGATGCATGATTTTTGTCCCGTTCTACCATTCGCTCCATACGATCCAGACAGGACTTTAAAAATACCGGATTGTCGCTGACCAGATTGTACTCATTGCCTGCACCGTGGCTTTCGAAATCTGCCTCATCCATCACATAGAAACCCATCTCATCACAAAGTTCCAGAATACGTGGATCATTGGGATAATGTGCAGTACGGATTGCATTGATATTATGCTGTTTCATAAGCTGTAAATCCTGTTTCATATGTGCCGGCTTTACAGTGAATCCCAGTTCAGGATGAAAATCATGACGGTTCACTCCTTTGAATTTAACCGGAACCCCGTTAATACAGATAGCTGAATCCTTCACTTCGATTTTCCTGAAACCGACTTTTTGAAGAATTATCTCTTCCCCGTGCTGTATAAACAATCGATATAAATAGGGGTTTTCAGCCGACCACAGCTCTACTTCCTTTAAATCATATTGAAAATCGGCTTCTCCTGCGATTTTCAGGCTGGTTTCAAAAACCCTGTCACCGGACGCAGCTTCCAAAAGCATCTTGATGTCCGTTTCCTGCGGTTTTGACATTTTGACGTTACAGGTCAGGACAGCACTTTTCTCAGAGGTATTTACCTCAGTCCCGATAAAAATGTCTTCAACATGATTCTCATTTTCCTGCAGGAGATAAACATCTCGAAAAATACCGGACAAACGCCATTTATCCTGGTCTTCCAGATAAGTTCCGTCACACCACTTAAGCACCATCACCGCAATGCGGTTTTGTCCAGGAACTACATAAGCAGTTATGTCAAACTCACTGGTCATATGACTGACCTGGCTATAGCCCACAAACCTTCCGTTAATCCAGACGTAAAAGCAGGAATCTACACCTTCAAAGACCAGACGGGTAGCCGGAGCAGGTGTCTTTAAACAGAAATCCCTGCAATAAAGCCCTGCCGGGTTCTCGTTTGGAACATACGGCGGATCCAGGGTGATGGGGTAATCCAGATTTGTGTAATTTGGTTTGTCATAAAGCCCAGTCAGCTGCCAATTTGACGGAACCTCCAGTGTATCCCACCCAGTACATTGATAATCCTCTGTGTAGAAGCCATCCTCTACCTTCTCAACTGATGGATAATATCTAAAATTCCATTTGCCATTGAGAGACTTAAAATAGACGGAAGTACCTCGTATACCGGTCAGAGCCTTTTCCTTAGTCTCATAGGGTACAAAATATGACCTTGGCTCAATGCAATTTACATGGAGTATATCCGGGTTTTCCCAGTATTTTTCAATAAAATTCATCGTCATATCCCTTTCACAACTTATAATCTCAATTCTTTAACATAATCTTAAATGTCTTTATCTCATAAGGCTTTATTTCAAAAGTAAACTTATTACCCTCAACATCAATATTTTCCATATCTGCTTCAAGCAGATCACACTCTGCAACATGTTTAACAGCATCTGCCATTGTACAGGTGACCTTTGTTCTCCGGTTATAACACTCGTACATTCTGATAATCAGCTCTTCTGAATTTTCCGCCATCTTAACCACTTCTATCATTACATTTTCAGAATCAAGGTTTATAAATGATTTATGAGCAGCCAGACTGCCTTCATGTTTATTCTCAACAACTGCATACAAAGGACAGTTCAAGCTGTATGCCATTGGGATCACCTTACCCTCTCTGAAATCTCCTCTGTGAGGGTAGATGGAATAATTAAACTCATGAACCTCTCTATCTGCATCTTCATTAGGGTCTTTTGCAGACTTTATCAAAGTCAGCCGCATAACACCGTCTTTAATGTCATGACCGTACTTGCAATCGTTAAGCAAACCGACCCCATAGTTATCCTCTGATAAATCAGCCCATTTGTGCGCACACACCTCAAAACGTGCATAATCCCAGCTTGTGTTCCAGTGTGTTGGGCGTTCAACATTCCCGTATTGTATTTCATAAGTTGCCTTACTTGCATTAACCTCCACCGGGAAGGCCGCCTTCACCAGAATCTGTTCCTCTTTCCAGTCTATATTGTTTGCAAAGTCTACTCGCGGAATATCACGGTATACAGACATCCGCTGCGTGATTTCCGAGTCAAGGAACTTTCTCTTTATTTCAAGAGTTTTTCTCACTGGACCGTCTTCCGCTACCTTTATTGAAGCTACATCGTCAATAACCCACATTTTTTCAGAATAATAAATATTAATGTCCCATGCATCGAAGTTGTGAGGCTTGTCCTCAAATGCCTGCAGAACATTGCCGTACCCGCCGTTTTTCAGAACCTCTCTTTGCTGCACTTTGTCAAAGATGGAGGTCAGATGACCTTTTTCATTTAATTTAAGTTCAAAAAACGGTGTTACTATTTCAGACGTGCTTGCAGTACCAAAATCTTCATATACCTTTGCAGTGTCGGTGGGTCTTATTTCAAATGCCTTATAACCTTTTGAGGGGATATTCCCTGCAAAGAAAATAACTTCTCCCGACTCTGTAATTTGTGAAGGCAATTCAACTCCTCCGTCGAAAATCCGGACTGCCCTGCAGCCCTCAGGTAATGGCACTGTTACCAGATCGCTCCGTTCGAAACCGAGAGTATTGAAAACCACCACCGAAGTAGAAGCAAGCTCCATCTGTGAAGTCAGGTTTTTTAATGCATTATCAACCATTGTTTTTCCCAGTCCGGCTATACGCTGGTAATCCCTTTTGGAATCCTCGTATACCCCTTTTATGGATGAACCCGGAATTATGTCATGGAACTGATTCAACAAAGTAGTTTCCCAGCAATCTTTTAAGGTTTCCCTGGGGTATATAAAGTTTTTGTCATAAAGAACATTCAAGCTGGAGAAAAGCTCGGCATCCAAATTCAAAAACTCGGTTTTCCTATTAGATTTTTTATTTCGCGCCATGGAAGTATAGGTTCCGCGGTGATATTCCAGATACAATTCGCCTACCCATTTGGGCATATGCCTGTGTCCGGTTACACGCTCTTCCAAACGCTTGAAAAAGTCCAGTGCCGTTCCGATTCTGACTGTTGGCGCACCAGGAATACCCTTCTCCAGACGCGCAACATTTTCCAGCATTTCCCTGGTAGGGCCTCCTCCGCCATCACCATAGCCAAAGCAGTTCAGCACCTCATTATTTATATTTTTATGCTGATACCGCTGCCAGCAGCCCATAACCTGAAGCGGATTGGTATCACCGTTATAGGTAGTCCAGGTCACAATGTCACCATTTTTTTCATAATCACGCGTGGTAACAAAGTGAGTAAAAACCTCACTGCCGTCAATCCCCTGCCACATGAAAGTATCATAAGGCATCTTGTTATATTCATTCCAGCTGATTTTGGTTGTCATAAAATAATCCACACCGCTTTTTCTCAAAATCTGAGGCAGTGCTGCACTGTAACCAAACACATCCGGAAGCCATAATATCCTGCTGTCTACATCAAACTCTTCCTTAAAAAATCTTTTTCCGTAAATAATCTGGCGGACAAGGGATTCTCCTGAGGTGAGGTTGCAATCAGCCTCCAGCCACATAGCTCCTTCAGTTTCCCACCGCCCCTCTTTTACACGCATTTTAACCTGTTGATATAAATCCGGATGATCTTCTTTCAGGTATTGGTATAGCTGGGGTTGGCTTGACATAAATTTGTAACCGGGGTACTGCTTCATTAAATTCAATACTGTTGAAAAGCTTCGGGCAGTCTTTTCCCTGGTTTGGGCCAATGTCCACAGCCATGCTACATCAATATGAGTGTGGCCGATACAGGTCTCAATGATATCCGACTCATGACAGTAGCTGCCGTAAAAATCAGCTGCAAGATATTCCATAGCTGCATTAATGCTGTCAAAATACATCTTGGTCATGGGTTTTCGCAAATCAATCAAATTTACGGCATTGGTCAGGTAATTCAGAATATCGTACCGGTGCTTGTCCTCTTTTTCCAGAAGAACAGCAACCTCCAATGGTACTTTAATATCATAATACAAGCTTTCTACAGTTTTATTATAAGCAGCTAAAGTGGGGATAAAATCCACCTTCCGGTCCTTTACTCCGGAGTATGCATATAGAGCCAGCTCATAACAACTGCCGGCAACAGCATTATCTGTTAAAAGAAGCTCTCTGTGATTGACATCCAGTCCCTGAACCGGCTGTCCGTCCAAATAAACAAGAAACTGTGGATTAAGCGCATCCCAATCGTCCTCTGTTCCAGTTTTAACCTCGAACATAACGGCCTTGTGTTCAAGTTTTTCAGGTATTTTGGCACTGATTTTGAACCAGCAGTGCAGATCCTTACCGCCCCATTTTTCTCCGGGGATGAATTTATCCCAATCAGCACTGTCTTCATTTAATAATGAATAGTCTCCGTAACCGCAGGCCTTCATTTGAATTTCTGTTATATTAATCTTCTCTGTGTATATCTGGTCCTTTAACTCCTCCAGTATACGTTTGATACGATCTGTTTCGAAGTACATGGCAAACCTCCTTGTAAACTAAAAGTGCAAAGATAAACTCTGCACTTTTTACTTAATTTTATTATATCCATATGAAGGATTTTAAAAAATACTAATTCCAGACTCGCTTTTAATATTTTCAGACATATTGTGTATTGGACCTGAAACTCCCGGGGGCATCTCCTTCCTCTCTCTTAAAAAACTGGTTAAAGTAGTACTCACTGGTAAATCCCAAAGCATTTGCAATTTCCTTCTGAGTCATATTTGATTTTTTCAGAAGCTCTTTGGCTTTTCTCAGCTTAACATGCATTATCAGTTCCTTTGTAGAACAGTCACTTTTGCTTTTCACAATACGCCCTATCTGCTTTTCACTAAGATGCATATACTGGGCTATATCGGCGGTGTGAACAGTATTCTGAACATTATCTTCAATAAATTGTTCTATCATCCTGTACCTTGCATCATCCTGTTTCAATTTTTTGGGAACAACGGATTTTAACGACTGATTTCCGGAGTAAACGGTTCTGGCAGCCTTGATTATCATAAAAACCGCCAGACTTTTTATCTCGTTATAGAAGCCTACTTTCTCTTCATAGGCTTCTTTCAGTGCTTCTTCAAACATTTTTGTAATGGAGTATTTATCAGGATATGAATGACATGGAGCCGATTTGAGGGCTTCAATAATCAAGTCCATTTCTGTCTTAACAATATCTGTTCCATCAGAATTAAATTCTGACGGGTTAAGCTTTTGAAAGTCACAATTCAGACTGTATTCAGTATAAACAGAATCTTTTTCAGATATCTGTTCATGAAAAACCCCCGGAGCCGTAATGTAAAATGAACCCTCTTCGGCTAAAAAAACTCGGTCATCCAGTATAACTCGACATTTCCCTCCGGCCACGAAATGAAATTCAAAGGATGAATGGGTATGCCTGTTAATATGCCAGTCTCCCTCCTGTTGCATTACCCTGAACCAGAGAATGTCAGCCAGGTAATCTTCAAGCGGTATCCTTAAATCCAATGCAGATAACTTATTTGATGCTTTTAATAAATCCAAATTCTTCACCTCATTTTTCACTTTACCAGAGAGAAAACATCCACTATAATGAAAAGTATATACAAATACCACACAATAGTAAACATTGTATACATATCATTCCACTTGAAAGGACTTATTATGAACTCAAATCTGTTATCGC
>JAQSXC010000014.1 GCA_029266335.1 Eubacterium sp.
TAGCAATTCACTTTGAAAAACTAGTAGTTTTCCGAAGCATGGATAGATTATCTCAAAAAACTATGGCATTCACGAGGTACTCATGGACTACCGTTTACCCTAGAACCGTTGGATTGCTGCTTCCAGTACCAATTTTAGATACAATCAGCATAGTTCTATGCTTGATAGCTTTTGTATCCTTGATGACGTATATCACAGATATTTTCGTAAAATTGTTTGAGAGAATATATGTGATATTTGGAAATGTAGGTGTCCTCGCTGTAAAAAACCTTAGAAATAACAAGGGGTTTATAAATAATATTACTCTTTTGGCAATAGGAATAGCAACAGTTTTAGTTACTAACATAGCAAATGGCAGTGTCATAAAAGAGATCATCAATGTTTTTTCAGATACTATGCGATATCAGATCACAGTCTCTTTAAAAGATATGGATAAAGGCTTTGAAAGCCAGGTTCGTGCTGTAGAAGGTGTTACAGGTACATATAAGCAATATATCATTGAAAATGTTGAAGTGGACAATACAAATTCAAGGATAACCGTATTACAGGGTATTAATAAGGAAAAACACCTTGACTACTATAACTTACAATATTCAGGTGAGCCCAAAGAACTTATGGAACAATTGGGGAAGGGTAGAAATATTATTTTGGCAAATATGCTAAAAATAAAACTGAATGTTGAATACGGAGATTCAGTTACCATAAAAGTGAATGATAAAAAGATGACTTATAAAATTATAGGTTTTATGAATACCCTTGTTTACAACGGAGATTATGCAATTATATCGGAGAAGTTTTTTAAGACCGATATTGGCGAAAACAATTACTGTACCATTTGTATAAGAAGCTCCGGAGATCCGGAAAAAACAGCAGATTTACTTAAAATGAAGTTTGGACGGCAGATACCGGACGTAACTGTCATGAAAGATATTGCGGATGAAATTATGAGAAATAACAAATCTATATTTACCATTTTGGATTTTCTTTCAATTATGACGGCAGTCATAGGTATCTTTGGCATTATGAACAACCTTATTATTAGTTTTATTGAACGAAAACGTTCATTGGCAATATATCGTTCAACAGGTATGGAAAAAAAGCAGATTGTCAGGATGATATTGATGGAGTCATTTTCTGTCGGCTTTATTGGGGGGGGGCAGCAGGACTTGCTATGGGAATCATAATGGCTTCAATCGTGCCATATATGATGAAGACAGTCGCCGGAATCAGCATCAGAATAGAATATCCTTTTGTAACACTGATGAATGCTTTACTGGCAGGTGTTGTAATTACATTGATTGCATCCATAAGTCCTACACTCAAGTCTTCAAAATTAAATATTATAGAAGCTATAAAACAAAATTAGGAGGATAGTACATAAATGGATAAAATAATTAATGTAGAGGGGTTGTATAAGACATATAAGCTCGGAGCAATAGATGTGGAAGTATTAAAAGATATAAACATCTCAATAGGCAAGGGAGAATTTGTTTCTATAATGGGTCCGTCAGGGTCGGGCAAAAGCACCCTGCTTTATCTTCTTGGGGGGCTGGATAAACCGACGAAGGGTAGTATAAAAATAAATGGAAAAGAGCTCTCAGATATGGATGATAAAGAAGAAAGTATTATGCGCAGGAGAGATATAGGATTTGTGTTCCAGTTTTATAACCTCATACCCAACTTGAATGTTGAGGAAAACATCATGCTCCCAATACTTTTGGATGGTAAAAAAATGAAGGATTACAGGGATAGGTTGAATGAAATATTGGATATAGTAGGCCTGACAGACAGAAGACACCATACGCCAAGAGAGCTTTCCGGCGGGCAACAGCAGAGGGTAGCGATTGCAAGAGCAATTATAAATGAACCGGAGATCATACTGGCGGATGAACCGATTGGAAACCTTGATTCAAAGAGTGGAACAGAAATAATGCAGCTGTTTAAAAAAATAAATGAGACACAGGGGAAAACCGTTGTTCAAGTGACTCATTCTCTGGAAGCAAGTAAATATGGTACAAAACTAATCAATGTTAGAGATGGGAGAGTGAATTGACATGAGAAGAATTTTAATTGTTGCAATGGCCTTCATAGTGTTAACAATGACAATCACTGCATGTGAGAATCAAGATAAGGCGGTGGTTGTTAATGCGAACGCAGTTGAGCAAAAGGATAAGGTAAGTGCTTATGGGACAGTTGCAATAAGAGATGTGAAGAATATCAATATAACCTTTCCTGCAATAATAAAGGAAGTTCTTGCTCAAGAGGGGGAAAAGCTGAAAAAAGGAAGTGTACTTATAAATTTGGATATGGAAGAGTATTTATCTCAGGTTAAGTGTAAAAAACTTGAGCTGGATGGTGCGAAGATTGACCTGAAAATGTTGAAGGAGACAGTTCAAAGTGAAATGTTAGATGTCCAACAAACCCAAAATGAAATAAGTATAAAGCAAAAAAACCTTAATTCCGGCAGTGATCCACAAATATCAAAATTAAATGTAGACATAAAAAATGCAGAGGGTATTTATGATAAAGCGAAGAGAGATCTTGTAAAAAACCAGAGTCTGTATGATGATAATGCAATTTCTAAAGATGAGCTGGAGGAGTTCTCAAAGTCGGTAGATACTAAGAAGCAGACAGTAGAGGATTTAAAGTATAATTTAGAGGAATATAAACTAAACAGACAGTTTGAGATTGACCGCTTGCGTGTTGCTCTTGAACAGAAGAATTCAAAGCTTTCCAGTGCATCTGAATCAGGTGAATCTGATAGAATAAAATCACAACAGAACAAGATTGCTATTTTGGAAAGTCAGTATGATGAAATGAACCGTAATCTAAATAAGAGCTATCTATCCGGAGACACAATTATTTGCGATATAGAAAATGCAGTTGTATCTGAAATAGGTTATAAACGGGGTGATTATATAAACCAGGCGCAGAAAGTGTTAAGTCTTTATAATGTTGACAATATGTTTATAGAAGCAAATGTCAACGAAGAATTCATAAAGGATGTGAAACTTGATGCAGATGTTGAAATAATACCAATATCTGATAACAGTAAGACGTATAAAGGTAAGGTCACTAGAATTTTTAACAAGACCGTACAAAAGAATGGCGGAACTGATGTAATTGTAGAGATTTCTATTGATAATAAGGATGATGCGTTAATAATGGGCGCAAATGTTGACTTGCTCATTGATAAATAGTACGGAAGTGCCAAGGGCTGGCTCTGGAAGGTTGCCAGTTTGCCTGTAAAGGACATGGATACTCAAGAAGCAGTAAGAATAATATTAGAAGCTATTTTAAAGAATAAGGATATCATTGTTTTTCATACAAATGTTAAATGGGCTTGGCGTATAAACCGCTTGTTCCATCATTTGCCGGATAATGAGTGGGTTGCGATAATTAGAAATATCCGAAGACTGAGGCAGGACCCATTGGACATTAATACTAAAGTGTAGTCGGATTTCACAGACTCTTTATTTAGTAAATTATCATTGCAGATACATACTGATTTAGTTGTAAGTGCTACGGTGAAACCTATCACAAATAACTAGTAGTGTTAAATGCTACGGATGTGATATGCGGGTTTGGGAAGAGGCTTTTATTGAAGAATTCAGGAATTTGTTAAATAGTCTTATAAAGAATGCAAAAGTGTTAGATAGTTCCTGTGGAAATGGAATCCAAGCAACTGCACTAAAGAGAAATGGTATAAATGTTATTGCCACAGATATTAGTGAGGAAATGATAAATTTGACTCGGACGTATGCTCAAAATAATAACTTACCTTTTCCCGCAAAACAGTTAAGTTGGGAGCAGTTGCCATATAACTTTGAGGATGATTTTGATATTGTTTTTTGCTATGGAAATTCAATTAGCCATAGCCTTGATAAGGAGGACATGTTAAAAAATATAAGGTCATTATATAAAGTTACAAAAAGTGGTGGCAAGCTTGTTATTGATACAAGAAACTGGGATAAAGTAATAAAAGATAATGTAAGATTTGTTACAAGTGATGTAAAAGAATACATGGATAAAAAGTATATATTTACATATATTTGGAGCTTAAATGGTTTCGATGAAAATGCAGCAGTGTTGAAATATTATTTATTGAAATTATCGATGACAAAGAGACAAAATGCATTCCTTCCAGATTGGATTTTACACCATTTAAGCATGATGAATTTGTCCGGAGATTGGAAGATTGCGGTCTAAAAATATTAAAAGATACATTCCAGTTAAATAATGACACTTATTCTATAATATTGGAAATAAGAGGGTTTATTTCCTCATTATATGAAATAACCTAAGAGACACCTTTACTTGATATCTTTTAGGCAAATAAACAATTTTATTACAATCTTATCATTTTAGTTGTTGGTGATACCTTTAAATGTACTACATATAGTGAAAGGGAATTCCTTCACTCGTATCTTTAGTATAACATGTGTTTCATTTGTGGTATAATTTTATTGTAAATAAGCGTAAACGGGGTGAAATTCTATGACCTTGGCAGAAAAATTAATTAAGGAATTTGAGCAATTAACTGAAGAAAAGAAAAAGGAAGTCATTGATTTTGTTGAATTTGTGAAAGCAAAAGAGCAGAAAGAAATTGAAAATCTGATGGACTCTGTAATTACCGATAATAAAGTGGCACTTGAGGAATTAGCAAATGATGAGATTTTTGAGAATTGAAAATATAATGCTATTCCACGAAAAGATCATTCGGGAAACTGGTGGGAGTTCAGGTATAAGAGATAGAGGTCTTATTGAGAGTGCGCTGAATAGAGCCTTTATGACCTATGATGGTAAAGACTTATATCCAGGCATTAAAGAAAAAATTTCTGTTATAGCACATAGTCTTATAAGCAATCATGGATTTGTTGACGGAAATAAGAGAATTGGTGTTGCAGTAATGATAATATTACTCAAGATGAATAATATTAAAGTATCCTACACTCAGCAGGAATTAATTGATTTAGGTCTAAAGACAGCGGAAGGCCTAATAAACGAAGAGAATATTTTAAACTGGATAAATGAACACCTTACAAAATAGACTTGGCCTATACCAAGTCTATTTTGTATTACTAACAATAAGCATGCACTTGGTAAACAAGCATGAAAACCTGCCAAATAAAAATTAGAATTTACTTTTAATATTATAGGGAATGTTGTGTAGTTAAAATGTATTTTTTCTATTTGCAAGAAATGAACTTAATTATACAGTAAAAGATGTAAATAATCGGGAAGGGTAAGTTTGTTTCAACTATCCTCATGGAACTTTTTTACTGCATATATGTCTAAAATATTAAATTAGTTAATTTGGGGGATTTATGAAAAAGTTAAACTTAATAATTTATGCAGCTGTATTGATTTCCATGCTTGCAGGGTGCAGCAACCCTATAGTTCAAAGCTCACCAAAAGATTCATCAACAGTTCAAAGTGATACTGAAGCCAGACAGATAACGAAAACTGATAAGAAAGAAGAAGTTGAGTTCAAACGTTTAGAAAACGTTTTTGGATTTGCTGATGAAACAGGTAAAAAGATTATTACTATACCAACTGAAAGTGGCGATAAAGTAAAAAATCCTGAAGAATTGAATGCAGCCATAGGAAATAACGGTGAAATCATTGAGCTTAAGTTTGTTAAATGGCAGGATGCAAATGATCAGGATGACGGAAGACAAACAATGTATAATTTCAACAATATGGCAGGATATATTTATGAAGCAAAGGATGGGAAGGTGATAGAGAACACGTCATACCTGCTTACAAAAAATAATATAATAAGTAAAAATTCATTAGTCAAATTGAAATCTACTAAAAATCCTGAATCAGAAACCGGATATAAAAAGGTAGATGCAGAAACTATCAAAAAAATCGAAGCCATTAAAAGTAGAAAAATAGCAGAAAGCAGTTTGCTTTCTGAATCTGCCGAGAATGAAAAAATATGTCTTTTTGTATTTGAGCGAAACAAGGACGATATGCTGGCAAGTATTGCTTATATAAATGGTGATAAAGTAATATTCAAAGATTATCCTGCAAAATACGATGAGAACTCTACCTGGAGGATTGATGCAGGAGATGAGCCCGGTTTATTTGAAATATTATTTCTTGCAAAATCGGATGAAGGCCTTTTATTAGGAGTGTCGTGGGCCGCTCCGGAAGGTGAAAATGTATTTGTTCTCAAAGAGGTAAATGGAGCTTTTGAAGAAACAGCTATAAGGAGCGGCAGATACTGTGCCCCCAAGTAATACTGCAGCCATAAATTTTCAGTATTTTCCAGATTATATCCTTTGAAAACGGATCTAACAGAATATTTTTACTTAAAATCCTTATGAAATTGAAAATTAATAGGGTGAAACCTGCCACAAATAATGTCCGAATATGAACATTATTTGTGGCAAATATAGCATTATAAATCAGCAACAGGCACATATCCGCTCATCCAGTTCAATTCACTGTCAAGCATGAAGCGTGTACTCCAGGATTTGTCGGTGGATGTCCATTTATTATAGCTTGTAATGCTGTTATACAAGGTCTCGACTGAGTCCTTGGTCTTATTTTCCAATACACCTTTTATATGAAGCATGAGATCATCAGGTTTATTTTGTACACTTTCCAACACTCTTAAAAACCACTTATGATAAGGATATAATGTTTCATTATGTGCCAGAATCAGCCTGCCGGCAAATAAAACAAAGTTTGATATCGATAAGTCCAAAAGATATGTATTATTTCTTTTAAGGCCTTCATAATAGTACCATTTCCATGCTTCAAACTGAGCATAAAATTTTTCAATATTTTCAGTCTTTCTTTCTACGGGGTATCTTGAAGCATCTTTAACAAGTTGTTCTAATCCGTTAATACTGGAATATGAGACGAAAGCATCTTTAAATGCAAACTTTGCAGGTTCACTTCCCAATTCCGCTACTTTTTTTATAAAATCCACGGAAGTACATTTTCCATCTACATACCCACCTTCATAGGGTGTTGCCTCTGTCTCATAGTAGTTTATATCACCGGACCTTATTGCTTCCTCATAATCTCTATCCGAAAGAACAAGCATTAAATCGATATCTGAATTTTCATTTGCAAAGCCATGAGCAACAGAACCTCCGATAATTATTCCTAAAACCTCTTCTCTTGATTTCAGTTTATTTGTTATTGTTTCAATGGCTATTTTGTGGTGGTTATACATTTTAATCTACCTCCTTATAGTTAGTAAGCATTATTCGATATTACTATATTAATAGTATAAAAGTAGTAAATATGGGTTTCAATAATAATATTTTCATAAAAATATAAATATATTAACATCCGGACTTACTAAGTGAATTTTTGCTCAGAGAGTTATGCTTTTGACAAATTAAACAAATATGGTATCATAATACATATGGTGCTTTGCCTTCGGGCAAGGTGCCATATCTTTTTTTTGAACAAATACCATTAAATGTATTGAGAAACGGAGGAGATTTATGTGTCAGAAAAACTTACGCTAACTGTGCCCGTTTATGAAGAACTATTGGCTCATTTAGTAGATTTTGAAGAAAGGAGGGGTAAAATAATTGATGAATACTATCCGGAGTATAATAAGCAGAGGGAAGAATTTGAGGAATTCATCAGCAGGTATATCAATGCTCTTGATGAGGTTGTAAAGAATGTTTTATTTTCAGATAATGCAAACAATGACTTTTCTTTTGTTTGCCTGTACAGTGAAGTTGAAATTGAAGATCTTGATAAGGGAGAAACATATAAGTATAAAATAATATCTCCTGACAAAGGTTATGTTTCCAATGATTGTATTACTTTTCTGTCGCCGATGGGCAAAGCATTACTATGCAAGAAAGTAAAGGATACTGTTTCTGTAAATACACCTTCCGGAGTATACAGATATCGGATTAAATCTGTAAGATTGTATCAAAACCCATAAAATATAGAGCTGCAAATGACCCTTTAGTAATTATCCTTATTACTAAAGGGTTGTTTTGTCAACGGAATAGTATGTAATGTGAACAATATTGTAAAGGTGAAATATATGTTTATCTTAAACAGATGTGTATTTTATTTGAGTGTCATGGATAACTATATTAAATTATCAGGAAGCCAGGGCTCTAATATCTCATAGGGTATTTTTACTCCTTTGCTGCATTCTCCAATATTAACGGTTGGTTTGAGCTTCCCGTGATAGTCACTTCCGCCTGAGGAATAAAGACTATGGTCATTGCAATACTTTAAGAGATAATTTGTCTTATCCATAGCGTGAAGTGAATGATAACATTCAATGCCATCAAGTGCATTTAACGACACTATAGAATTAAGAAATTCATTATAGTCATCTTCAAAATATCCATAGAGATGAGCAAGGAAGGCTTTACCTCCTGCTGCTCTGATAAGATTGGCAGTTTCGGTAACTGTAAGACAATTTTTTATCTGGTCCAGGAAAAACGGACTATTTTCGTTGTTTACACAAGTTCTGTAAAAGGCATTGAGATTTTCCCAAATATCTTTAGTAAAGTGTTTTTCATTCTCAGGATATTTCGTTATATCAGAATGCATTACTTGTGTTGCAAAATATTTACCACCCTTAATCGATAAATTATTGCTATATGTAATATCAAGATTTTTGCATACTTCCATCAATTTTTTTAGATATTCATTTTCTCTTTCAAGGAATTTTTCATCAGAAACAATCCCAGCCGAATTTATTGTTTCAAGGTCAATGCCATAGCCTAATATTTCTATTGGTTTACCATTATGCACGGCGGAAAACTCACAGCCTGGAATAATCTTTCCTTTAAAATAACTGCCTGTTTCAATATTTCTCAGCTTCATATAGGCTCCGATAGAATCATGATCTGTAATAGATATATACTTTAGTCCGCGTTGCTGTGCCTTGATGAGAATATCTTCAGGTTCATCTGATCCGTCCGATGAAGTTGTATGAATATGTAAATCTATCATTTATTCTACCCCCTGTTTAAATCAACATGCTTTATTTTAAACATTTTATACCTCTTTACAAGTTATGGCAATGAAGGTTTGGGTAAATGAAGCCTACAAACTGGGTAGACTGTGATAAAGTATTTATTACTTTTCAATCTATTTATTGTTGGTCATAAAAATGATATATTTTGATATACAGAGTTTTTTATTGTTATAAGAGAAGAAACGAATATGAGCAATCCCTGTTATTTGAAAGCTAAATGGAATTCCGTAAATTTATATTTATAAAGGGGATTATTTAATGAGCGAAGTAATAATTGGTATTCTGGCGGGCATGGGACCAAGATCAACAGCACCCTTCATTGATTTAGTCATTGATGAGTGCCAAGCTCAATATGGGGCAATGTATGATGAGGAATTTCCTAAAATGATAGTATACTCTTTACCTACTCCATTTTATATTGACCGTCCAATAAATCATGAGCTTATGAAACAAACTCTGATTGAAGGCTTGCAGAAGCTTCAATCATTTGGGGTGAGTTTTATTGCAATGCCATGTAATTCGGCACATATATACTTTAAAGAACTGAAGGAATCAATAAACATAGATATTTTAAACATTATAGAAGAAACAGTAAACAAACTGCCTGCGGTTTCACAAAAGGTAACTCTATTTTCAACAAGCTCAACTTTTGAGTCTAAAATATACCAAAAGGGTATATCGGACAGCGGTCATGAATTTATTTTTAAAGACCAATGGCAGATTAAGATAAATAACCTTATTCAAAATATAAAAAAAGATAAAAATAATGCCAGGAATATGGCAGACTGGAATGAACTTATTAAAGATGTGGAAGGAGAAAATATTGAGAATATAGTTGTGGCTTGTACCGATTTAAATGTAGTTCTGGAAAATATGCATCCTCAAATTAATATTATTGATTCATCAAGGTGTTTAGCAAAATCAATGGTCAGTAAGTATTTGGAATCGAATAAATAAAGAATCATGATGAATAAATAAAAAATTATGAATATATAATTAGCATGGTATACCTTCGGGAGTTAGGAGCAAACAACAAATGAAACAAAACAAATATGATGATAGTGTCTTCTTTGATAAATACAGCAATATGGATCGTTCCAGAAATGGGCTGGAGGCCGCCGGCGAATGGCATGAACTGAGAAAAATGCTTCCCGACTTTCGGGGTAAAAGAGTTCTGGATTTAGGCTGTGGTTTTGGATG
Source organism: Eubacterium sp. (assembly GCA_029266335.1). GTDB lineage: Bacteria > Bacillota > Clostridia > Acetivibrionales > DSM-1351 > Ruminiclostridium. Next base: position 10,184 of record JAQSXC010000014.1, read on the forward strand.
GCACTGCCGATATGCCGTTGAAAATGGTGCAAAGTCGGTTATTGGTGTGGATATATCACAAAAAATGTTAAGTGTAGCAAAAAGTAAAACAGATACCCAAAATATTCAATACATTTGTATGCCGATTGAAGATATAGATTTTTCTGCAGACTCTTTTGATGTAGTTGTCAGTTCCTTAACCTTACATTATATAAAATCATTTGAGGATATTTTACGCAAAATTCATAAATGTCTCTCAAAAGGCGGCGATTTCATATTCTCTGTGGAACATCCTGTTTTTACTGCTCACGGGGTACAGGACTGGCATTGTGATGAACAGGGAAATCGTCTGCATTGGCCGGTGGACAGTTATTTCGACCAGGGCATGAGAAAAGCAAATTTTCTTGGAGAGGAAGTAATAAAGTATCACAAGACCTTGACTACTTATTTAGGGGGCCTGCTTAAGGCAGGTTTTGATATTACGGGTCTGGTTGAACCAAAGCCTGCAGAAAATTTACTGAACACAATTCCTGAAATGTCTGAGGAGTTGAGAAGACCAATGATGCTGCTTGCTTCTGCAAGAAAAAAGTAGCCGGCTGCAGGAATTATAAAGCAATATCTTTCACATAAACTGCAGTTCCTGAAATACTTATATCAACAGCGGAGCTGCTCTTTTTAATATGTACGCTGACTTCTCCATCTTTTCCCATTTCCTGTCCCTGCTCGACGATCAGAGCCTTGTCAGTTATTGACGGTTCAATAAAGGTAGCATAATACGCACCCATTACGCCGGAGGCTGTTCCTGTAACAGGATCTTCTGTCGTACCTGAAAACGGAGATGAAAAGTGTCTTCCATGCATATGACATTGGGGTTTGAAAGTTTCCAGACAAAATGGGTGAACAGAAGCATGGGGAATTTCTTGTAATATGGAGGGAAACAGTTTATTTTTGGATTTCATTCCGGTGATAACATTCAAGCTCCTTACAGGTACCAACAGGGTCCAGGTTCCTGTACTTCCATAAATTACAGGGATTGACGGTTCAATATCCTCTTTTCCTATACCAATAGCATCCGACAATTCCTCCAATGACCCTTTGAATTCTTTAAATTGTGGTGATGCATGTCTCATTAGGACATTAGTATCGCTGCCGTCACCAAAAATGTTTATAGGCAGAATACCTGCTCCGGTTTCAATGGTTAAGCTTTCTTTCCCGTTCAGCAAGCCTTTTGATTTCATACAATACAGTGAAGCTATTGTAGCATGCCCGCATAAGGGCATCTCATGGCCGGGTGTAAAATATCTCATGCGAAAGGCAGCTTTGTCAGAACTGACAACAAAGGCGGTTTCATTAAAGCCCACTTTACCGGCTATTTCCAGCATATCTGTTTCGGTTAAATGATCGGCATTTAAGACTACTCCGGCAGGATTACCCTTACCCGGAATATTGCTGAATGCGTCGTAATGATATACTAATGTATCCATAAATTTTCTCCTAGAGCAGCTTCTTATGAAGTGAATATACCTTTCAGCTTCATCATAGATACCGGCCTGATTTGTATATTTTATATAGTTCTTTATAGTTCTGAGCCATCCAATTGCAGATGGTCTGGTTTGTTCACAGTGAATGTAATAATAATAATTTTACCAAGGATAACCTGGTAACGTCTATGGCAACGATCTACAAATAAGGTGTAATATGAATAGAAAAAATTGCAGTAGTTAACATGTTTATTCGGTATTAAAAATTGCATAATGGCCTGTTATATGGGAACTATAGATAAGAAATTATGTGGTTGTTAAAAAATATCCGGAGGAAAGTTATGTCTGAAAACCCCAGTATTTCTGTATATAGTGAAATTGGAAAATTAAAATCCGTTCTCATTCACCGTCCGGGTATAGAGGTTGAAAATATAGTACCGGATCATTTGAGAAGGCTTTTATTTGATGAAATTGTCTATATGGATCAGGCTCAGAGAGAACACGATCAGTTTGCACAAATACTCACAGATGAGGGGGTTGAGGTAGTGTATATTACCGATTTAATGTCGGATATATTACAAGACTCCAAAGTAAGAGAAGAATTTTTGATGGAATTCATGACCGAAGGAAAGGTCGTGACTCAGGGTCTTCAGGAGTCTGTAAAAGAGTTTTTCAGTACACTGACCCCAAGCGGGTTTATTGATAAATGCATATCCGGGGTCAGGCATGAAGACCTGAAACATATTAAAGCTAAAACATTGGGGGATATGATAAGGAATGCATACCCATTTTATCTTGACCCGATCCCAAACATGTACTTCCAGAGAGATCCTTTTGCATCCATAGGAAGTGGTATATCCTTAAATGTGATGGCAAACGAGACAAGAAACAGGGAAACCATATTTGCAAAGTATATTTTCAATTATCACCCCAGATTTAAAAATGTTCCCAGATGGTATAACAGGGATAAGACTTACCCCATTGAAGGCGGAGACATATTGGTGCTTTCCAGCAAGGTTATTGCAATAGGAATAAGTGACAGGACCAGTGCCATCGCTATTGAAAGAGTAGCTCAAAACCTTCTGAATTCAGAGGAATCCTTTGAGACGGTGCTTGCATTCGATATCCCCAAAAGGAGAGCTTATATGCATCTCGACACTGTTTTTACCATGGTGGATTATGACCAGTTTACAATATATCCTGGAATCGAGGCGCCTCTGGATGTCTATAGTATCAGTAGAGCCGAAAAAAATCAGCTTGGTATCAAGTGCGAACATAGAGACTTATCAGAGATTTTAAAGGAACATCTGAAGCTGCCTGCTGTAAACCTGATAAGATGTGGAGACGGAGACAGCATAGCAGCCAGCAGAGAGCAGTGGAGTGATGGCAGTAACACTCTTGCGCTTTCCCCGGGCAGAGTAGTCTGCTATAACAGAAATCGTGTAACAAATAAAGCTTTAAGGCGAAACAACATTGAGGTACTGGAATTCGACTCCTATGAACTTTCCAGAGGCCGCGGAGGGCCCAGGTGCATGAGTATGCCCCTAATTAGGAATAATCCTTAAAATTATGGCTTAGGAAAAAAGCATTATGCAAATACCGCTTGCCGCCATTGGCAGTATTATTGAACTGCAGGTAAACTGCAGTTAGTTTTTGCCGCTCAGATATTTGCTTCCAAAAAGCAGGTCATACTGTATTAAACGATAGTCCTTAACAAGGTCACTGTCTGCATCAACAATGTCCATATTCTTTAGATGCAGGATTGGATATTGTTCCTCCAGCTTTGGCATTATATTAAAGTAACTTGGGTAATTAACACCTGCATTCTTCAGTATTTCATAGGAAAGATGAGATGGAGAGATTATTTTTGGGAATGTTCTCATTTCCTTGAAATTTGACCATGTAACCAAAGGAGTGGTGTAATACTTCAGCTCTCCGAGTCCCTGTTTATTTTCAGCTGTTTCCTCGGCACCCAGTCTGTCATATATATTGTAGTAATCATTCAGGGAACCAAGTCTTGGTGCATGGTCTCCAAAGAAATACACCATTGTGGGCTTATTACTTTTGCTTAATGCATCTATGAGCTTTCCGAGAGACTGGTCTGCATCATAAAGTCCCTGCGCATACCCGTTTACAATTTTTTTCTCGGATTCATTCAATTTATCTGATTGAACATCAACGTCAAAACTTGTGAATTTATTGTCAAAAGGATCGTGATTCTCCATGGATACCGCAAATATAAAAGCAGGCTTGTCCGAGGAATTTAAAGTATCAAGTATTTTATCAACAAGAGCATAATCTGAGATATGAGGCCCCTTCGTCTGAGTTTCCATATCAAAGCTTTCTACGTCATAAAATTTTTCAAAGCCGAAATAGTTGTAAACCTTGTCCCTATTATAGAACCAACCTCCATTTGGATGGATAGCTGTGGTGCTGTAGCCATTATTCCTGAAAATAGAAGCTATGCTTGGCGTTTCAGTTCTCAAATATGCATTGTATGCTATAATACCGGGACCCATAAAGTACAGAGACATACCTGTCAAGGCTTCGAATTCGGTATTGGCTGTGCCTCCTCCGATTGCAGGTGGTGCAAGCTCTCCCTTTTGATATTTGTGAACATTTTCTGCAATGTCCTTGCTGAATTCCAAACCGTTCAATTTTGTTAAATCCCAATAGCTTTCACTCATTATGGCTATAATATTCGGTTTTTCTGCAGAACCTGCGGTAGATGCTACTATGGCATTGTCATCAGCAGTTTGATATTTTTCCGAAATAGACTGCATTGTATCCTCGTTGTAGCCTTCAGGTTGGGGATTGAGGTACTTGTCCAAATCTGTGAGATAAAAATAGTTTTGAGCATACATACCATTGGTCAGAATTTCTGATTTACCAATGTACCAGGACCTTTCAACACCTATCTGAACAGACAGGGTATGGTCGGTCAAAACATTTGCATTTAAAAGAAATAAACACAGAGCGAAGGGTATTAAGACAAAATTGATTTTAGGCTTGAGATATCTGCCCACATTACTTCTGTATTTAACCAGTAAAAATAAGGCTCCGAGTATTAAAATAACAGCTGCAGCAACGATGGGGAGGCTCAGGTAGTCCTTGCTGATACCTATGAGGTTTTTTATCATATAGACATCCCAGGGATAAAAGGGTTCATCAAAATAAGTAAACTTGATAAAATTAGCTACAGTAAGAAAGATTGCAGTAAAGGCAATCAGGACATTTGATATTCCTTTACCTAGCAGGGAGATCAGGCATAAATACACGCCGCATAAAACCAGCATATTAAACATGATGTTAGGATGCAGCATGTCTATTATGGTAGACTTAAAATCCTGCCGTATGGAAAATTCACACAAAAAGGTAGTAACGACTACAACCGCAAAGAAAGAAATAAGATTGAACACGGTCTTGAAATAATTGGACAGATCAAAGACGGCATTACCTTTTTCAAACTTTGATATGAGCATCTGGAAGAGCAAATTTACTGTTGCAGCAAACCAGACCAGGCCAAATGCAATAAAAGTCAAATATACTGCAGTAACCGTTCCCAGTTTTACGGTATTGGTAAAAAGTATACTTCCAAGAACGGATTGACCGAGAGATTTATATAAAAATAATAGCAGCAGCATTGCGGAGGCTACCAGGTTAAAAATACCGAACAGCCATATTTTGTTGTTCCTTATTAGGTTTTTTTTATGAGTTAATGTTCCAAGGGCATATACAGGATAAAAAACGAAAATAAAGAGCGGAATACTAAAAGGCAGAAAAGCTGAGGCATAAACTGAAATGACGGCCAGTAAAAACGTTACAGGTAAGAACGACTTGTATTTAATAAACAGAGGTGTTATCAGGTTCCAAATCAGATATGAGAGCAGCAGCATGTTTATTAGCAGAACCCTGTGGTTAAAGGTTAGAACTAAAACAACTGCATTGATAATAAATATAATTAATTTTGAGTATGGTATAGTTTTGAGTTTATCCGGTATATTCGGCATATTGAATACTACATAGGAGGAAACCAAAGCCAGTATGAGTTGAGAAAAACCATTACCAGTATAAAAAATATCCAGTGCACTTATGAGAGCTGCAGCTATTACAGCAAGTATTCCTTTGTTTATTATTTTCATTGTATCTTCCCAGCTTCCATTGATTTTATTAACCAATAGATTATATCAAAGTAATTATTAATGTTAAAGTATTGTTAATATTAAATTAATAATTGTAATAGAAAAGTAAAGCAGCAAATATAATGAAATTACCCGATAAACCTGAACACAAGCTATAAATTACACTTAATAATAAATAACTTGTGTCCATATAGTATTTATACAGATAATATCATGTTATGGGTTTATTCTGTTGAACTAATGCGACTCAGGCAAGCTCAAGGGCAATTTCCATCATATTTGTAAAGGAAGTCTGACGTTCTTCTGCCGTAGTCACTTCATGTGATACCAGGCTATCGGAAACTGTCAGAACACACAGTGCATTTACACCTGCACGGGCAGCGTTCATATACAATGCAGCTGCTTCCATTTCTATTGCTAAAACGCCCATCTTAGCCCACTTTTTCCAGGTATCAGGATCGTCATCGTAGAAAATGTCTGAGGAAAGGATATTACCGACTCGGGTTTGAATGCCTTTACTTTCAGCTATGTCAACGGCTTTTTTTACCAGAGTCCAGGAGGCTGTTGGTGCATAAGTCCCCGGCAAATCGTACTGTGTCGCATAATTTGAGTTAGTTGAGGCTGAGATTCCAATTATAATATCTCTTATTTTTATATCCTCCTGGATAGCACCGCAGGATCCAATTCTGATAATATTTTTAACTCCGTAGAAATGTATCAGTTCGTACGAATAAATACCAATTGAAGCCATTCCCATTCCTGAGCCCATTATAGAAATTCTTTTTCCTTTATAGGTTCCAGTATATCCAAACATGTTTCTGACAGTATTAAACTGTACGGGGTTTTCAAGATAGGTTTCTGCTATAAATTTGGCACGGAGCGGGTCTCCAGGCATCAATACAGTTTCAGCTATTATACCTTGTTCACTAACATTAATATGTGGTGTTGGAATCATACATTTTTCCTCCAATAATATAGTAAAATATCAAGTCTGCAGCAAATCATCCTTATTTTGCCCATATTTATAAAGTTTATAACGAGGCAATTGATGTCATCCACCCTACAGGCAGCGGGTACAGTTCTGTTGTCAGGCGGTGAGCATTCCATAGTGTCCCTGGGAACCCCTTTGCCTGACTGAAATGCGCTCAAGGTAAGAAACCTTTCTACAACCCCAAAATTTTCTATGGAACCTATGCGTTATAAATACTGCAGCTATAATTAATTATACAATTTTTCCAGTAAAAATACAGAAGAAATTTAATTGTTCAAAGTATTGTTAAATCTTTGGAAGTATTTGTTAACTTTAGTTTAAGTTTTAGAAATGATTTTGTTTTGGAGGTATAATGAAAATAGAAATACAGAAAGTATGAGGATATTTTTATGGGTATTATTCTAATTTCTTTTAGTATTTTGTTTGTTCTTATACTGGAACATAGAATCAATTTAAGACAAAAATATCAGCATTATACAGAGCGGTTTACCAGATATTATATTGATTTTCTGGTAATATTACTTGCTGCGGCGTCAATACTCGGTATATTTTGTCTGTTATCGTTTATAAAACTGCCTGGTTTTGTGGTTGAATGCATTCTAATCTTTTTAACCACATACTCATTGTTTGTGATATTACCGATAAGGGCTTTTGACGGCGTACTCGGGAAAATATTCAGAAACTAAGCAAAGCAATTAATGATTATTCATATATACAACCAAACAAATTCCTATATACTGCCAAATAAATTGGTGTTGACTTCTCAAAATCACCTGTGCTATAATAACTCCTGCAGGAAAAGCAGATGCCGAACACTTAATAACTAAGTGGGTTTAAAGTTAATAAACCTGTTACAATGGGAGCTTAGCTCAGCTGGGAGAGCATCTGCCTTACAAGCAGAGGGTCATAGGTTCGAGCCCTATAGTTCCCACCATTGTGCTGGTGTAGCTCAGCAGGTAGAGCAGCTGACTTGTAATCAGCAGGTCGGGGGTTCAATTCCGTCCGCCAGCTCCAAACGAAAAACTCCGAGTAATCGGAGTTTTTTTATACCCAAATTCCCCCGGAATTGAACCCGGAAGGGTCTTTTTATCTATAATAATTACAGATGTCATACACCGCTAAGAGTGTTAAATGAATTTTCAGCATCTACCTATGCCTTCGCATTGCAATTTCCAACCGCTTTCACCAAAGTGTAAATTAAGGTAATTGATAAAACCTGTGCAGCATAGATTAAGACTGTTTTCGCATTTGGAAAGTTGGTCAGCGATGTTAAGGTATACATTCCGCCAAGTACTGTATTTCCCCATGCGTGTACCAGAACGCTTGCCCAAATGCTCTTTGTTAACCTATATATTGCTGCCAGTGTGCAGCCTAATGTGATGCAATACAGTGTAAAGGCAGTAAAATCCATAGAACTCTGAGATGTGTTTGGCACAAGCCATAGCGGCAGATGCCAGAGGCTCCAGATTATTCCTTCAATAACTGCCGCTGTGAGAAAAGTGAACTTCTTTTCAAGCAAAGGCTGAAGAATACCACGCCAGCCGATTTCCTCCAAACCGCCTCCAATAACCATCATTGGTATGAAAAGAATAAATAAGTACCAGGGATTTCCCAAATAGGTTTCCTGCATCACGCAAACTGCAAATTGTATAAGGGAAAAGGCTATGATAAAAGACAAGGTACTCCATAAATGTTCCGTATAAAAAACTTGTTTACAGAATCCTTTAAATGTAACTGTCCTATATCTTTTTTGAACGATAAATGCGGCATAGGCTGGAGCCATACCGGCACCGAATCCAATTACAGCAAAGTGAAAAAACTGACCAAGGTCCCCTGAAAGCAATTTCAAATGATAAGCGGCAATTAACAGAACTTCTGTACCCCATGCGATTATAAAGGTATAAAATAAAAACCTCCACAGCATCCTGTGTTCATCTATCGTATGTATAATGGCTTTATTCATTGGATGTATTCTCCTTTAAGTGGATAAAAATTTTTTTGGAATACAGCGCTATGGAAAAGGAAAGCCCGGACGTTCCCAATATAACAATCCAGGTACTCCGGGCAGGAATCTCAAACAGTAACCCATAAAGTAATTGTCCGAGTGGCTGTGCACACATAATAAACACCATGATACTGGCAACCACTTTGCCTATCAGATGTTTTGGCGTTTCTGTCTGCACCAGTGCCAGCATTTGGATGCTAAATGTTGTAGAAAAGACAGTTACCATAAAGCTCGCAGATGACAACAGCACATATGTAATCAAGACACTCCTCTGCAAAATCATGGTAATCCCCATGATGAAAGCGCAGCTGGAACAAAGAAGCAGAAATACAAAAGATTTCTCCGGTTTTAACCGCCTTTCAAAAACAACCGTCAGCAATCCGCCAGTCAAACCGCCGGCTGCAAGCAGTCCTTGAGTGATGCCGAGCATTTGGTCAGTCACACCCGGAATATCTGCAAGAAGAACTGGAATTCCAATGGTCAGCATGGCAGACAAGGTCATATTAAGTCCGGCAATAATAACACAGATAGGAAGGAAGATGGGCTTATCCCGCCTTATAAACCGGCTGCTTTCCGACAAATCATCTTTAACAACTTTTATTAGTCGCTCCGGTTTTTGTTGTTTTTCAAATGGGATCACAAGAAATAGTTCCAATACAGCAGATAAAAAGAAGCTTATGGCACTTATATGCAAAATCAGAGAAATGCCCCAGATTCCGAAAAGCATACCACCTAAAATTGGGCCGATGAAATTTGCCAGTGAGCCAACTTGATTTACGATTGCACCCGCAGCCAGCACCTGCTCTTTTTTTACCAATGCAGGAACACTGGCTTGTACGGTTGGCTGTTCAATACCAGCGATTCCATATAGCAGCATTAACACAACCATCAGTAATGGAACGAGTGGTAATTTCCCCATAAGAAAATAGCAACCTGTCACAATTACCGCTGCTGTAAAATCAAGCCAAACCATGATATTGCGTTTGTTTACCCGGTCAGCCAGAACCCCACCTAACAGAGACAGCGCAATCATTGGAAGAAATGAGCAGGCTGTGACAACACCAAATAAAGCCGAAGACCCTGTTGCCCGAAGTAAATATAAAGGCAAGGAAAAGCGAAGGATTGCATTGCCAAAAAGCGAAATAATCTGGCCTGCAACCAAAAGCATAAAATCCTTGCCTAATGTTTTTCCTTTTTTCATAATATCCCTGACTTTCATTATAAAATCTTTTTACGATTCTAAGTGTAAGGGTGGGGGGAACCACCAAGTCAAGGGGAAAAAATCTTATATCAGAGGCAACCAGACCTCATAAAAATTCCGCTCTGTTTGCCCGGACAATTCTACAAAGCGGATGAATATATATACCGTACCTTTAAACTCCTCATTGTTCGCCTTTGCCCATTCATGGCAGGAAAAGAACATATCTTCCATAATGGAATCATCATGACTATCGGCTTCCAATACGGTATGGAGACACCTTCCGCTTTCCAGATACATGTTGCCTACCTGACGGCCCTTGTCTACGGCCCGTCTGACGATACACATTCCGGTTCCCTTATAGCCGGTGGAATCAAAGGTGACAGCCCGAACCAGATTGGATAAAATATCTTCCTGCTGCAAATCCAGATAATTAAGCACTCTATTTTGGTATTCTTTCAAAGAAGATACCGAATCAAAGGATTCCCGGACTAGATACAGAGGAAATTCCCGTACTGAAAATTCTCCCTTGGAACTAATGGCATATTCGTAAAATTGTTTGGTATCGTTAAGATGCTTTACCATACGTTGTTGCGCCCTAATGGTTTCTTCCAGGTATTCAATTTTACTATTCAGATAGTACATGGTGTCAGGCTGCTTGCCTGACTGCATCAATTCTAAGATTTCAAGCGGAGTAAAGCCACGCTTTTTATAGAAGTCAATTGACATAAGGTGCGAAATATCAGAAAAGGTAAATTCACGGTATTGACTGCTTGGATTCCGTTCAGGGACAATCAAACCGATTTCTTCATAATAGCGCAAAGTTTCTCTTGTCAGACCAAGATTTTTATACAGGTCATTGGCACGATAAACCATGGTATAGTTGTCCGTGTCCATTCTGTTAATTCTTTGGAACTCGCCTTGCAGTTCATGGTTGTCCTGAATCACAATTTTATTTCTCAAGTATCTTTTGTCGGCGGGTTTTTCAGTGTGAGCGGGAATCAGCCAGAGTTTTCCCTTTTTTGTTGCACCGTCAATTCTACCCGTTTCACAATAGTAGGCTATCATACGGCTGGAAACGTCCCATTTTTTTGAGAATTCAGCAGCAGTTAAATAATTCATTTCACATCCCTCCGTTAACATTATATTTCAGATATCTGAAATTTAAAATCTAATCATTAAAACACTTTATGTTTTTTTCGAGGATAGTCATTTATACTTTTATCTATAAGCGAAAAATTTATCTTTTTTCCGGATCGGTGCAAATTGAGTAAAAATTCCCCGGGAATTAAACCCAAAAAGGGTTGAGGTGTCATTATGTAAATAAGTTATAAATCTTATATTGCCAGGCAATACATAATAAACCTTTAATTATTTAAAAAATTATGTTAAGTAATATATGGTATAATAAAAAGCAATAACTTTGATTTAACATAACTACTTAATAAGCCGTTATATTAAAAGTACTTCAATTTATACTTAACATGATTACATAACATAAGGAGTAAATTAGTGAGATATTTGACTATTGACCTTGTACAGGAAGGCATGAGAGTAGGTAAAACCATATTTAATGAACAGGGAGTAGTTTTACTTAACGCAAACGCAGTATTAACAAGAGCTACAATAGACAGACTTGAATTTCTGGGTTACAAAGGACTTATTATTGAAGATGAAATTTCAGAGGATATTGAATACAATGAAAATTTTGTTTCGAATGAAGTTAAATTCTCTTTAGCCAGGAAGCTGAATAATGCCATTTTGGTAAATACAGATAACAAGGAGAATTTGTATAAAGAGATTGATAATCTCAAGCTCCTGATTTCAGACCTGATTAACGAGATGTTATCAAAAAGGGAGATAAATCTTAACCTTTTAGAGCTAAAAATGTTTGATAATTATACATATTTTCATTCTGTTAATGTTGCAATTATATCTCTGGCAATTGCATACCATTTGAAAATGAACAAGGCTGATATGCTTACAATTGGTACAGCTGCACTTCTTCATGACATCGGGAAAATATACATCGGCACTGAGATCTTAAATAAACCGGGTTCATTAACCGAAGAAGAGTTTGAAATTATGAAAACTCACAGTAAAAAAGGGTATGATATATTAAGCAATGGAAATAATTTATCTGTAAAGACGACGGTTTCCGTGCTATCTCATCATGAACACTACGATGGTTCAGGCTATCCAAACGGCTTAACAGGTGAAAACATAATTTTATCCGGGAGAATAATATGCATTGCAGATGTATATGATGCTTTAACTTCCGACAGACCTTACAGGAAAGGCTGTTCGGTTCTGGAAGCAACAGAATATATTATGGCAAACAGTGGTTCCCTGTTTGATCCTGAACTGGTTGCGCTTTTTATCTCAAAGGTTAATCCATATCCTGTGGGCTCATCGGTTCGGCTTAGTAATGGTGAGATTGGTATTGTTGTTAATAATAGTGAAAAGCTCTGTCTAAGACCTACAATTAAAATAATAGAAGAAAACAGAATTGTAGACCTGTTTAATGATAAAGATTATCTTTCTATAGTAATCACAGGTCTGGTATAGTTTTAGCGGTTTAAGCCTATGCTTTACATAAAAAAATGATAAAGGAATTTTTCTTTTTTTATAGAATATAATTATATCATCAGTTATGTAGATTATTTACCTGCCTTTGATAGGAAAGCGGCTCACAAGGCTGCCAGGGTGTTCTTGAATGATGAGGTGAGAGAGATGCTGATAGATATGGATATTACAATTGCATATAAATGCTTCTCTTGTGGAACGTTTGATTTTACTCGGATTAACCTCTTCAAACTTTTTTCGGGAGAAAATATTGAATCAGTCTGTAAATGTGGCATAGCCAGATTAAAAATATTTGATTCGGCAAAAGATGAATATATATTATCAGTGCCTTGTATAGGCTGCGGTTCGACTCATAGGCATATAATGAGGAGAGATTCACTGCTGAGCAATAACATAATTATTTACACATGTCCCATAACCGGTATAAAGAATTGCTTTATTGGTAAAGATGTTTTTGTCAGGAAGTTCATAGATAATTTTGAGAAAGAATTAGATGGAATTATTGATGGTCTCGGGTATGACAGCTATTTTGACAATACCCGTGTAATGCTGGATACGTTGAATAAAATACATGATATAGCTGAAAAGGGAGAGCTGTACTGCGAATGCGGAAGCAATGATATTACTGTTTCAATGCTTCGTAAGGGTATTGCTCTGAAATGTGCAGATTGTAATAGGACTAAATTCATTCCTGCATCTAACAACAATGACCTGAAAAAAATACTGCAAAAGGATAGAATAATCCTGTTAAGTAAAAAATCCAAATATAAAATACCAAATTAGTGAAACCCCGATTTTCAACTGAGATAGTTCCTGAAAAAGGAAACTATTATTTGACAGCCCTATATTTAAATGGATTTGAAAAGATTAGGAAATAATGTCAGTATTGTGGGAAAATAACACTAAGATTGACATGTATTTACACATTTGATATAATGAATTTTGTGGAATATTCAAAAATTCTCCTCTAGAAAAAGGAATTAAATAAAAAGTTTTTTCTAAAGATTTTTCGAACAAATTTCCTATTTTAATGTTCAATAATAAAAATGATTATATAAGGTGGTGAACTATGGATCAGATTGATTTACAGTCAAAAACACTTGAAGACTTGCGCTATATTGCAAAAATGATGGGTGTTAAAAACATATCCAAATTAAAAAAGAATGAATTATTGGATATACTATTGAAAAATTCTGAAGAATCCAATGAAAAAAAAGATTCCAAAATATCAGAGAATACTAATTCCGGAGAAACAGCACCAGAAATAGCAAAGACCGCTTCCGATACAGAAAAGACAAGTTCTGAAAACAAAAGCATTTCTGAGGATGGCAGTCAAGGTGCTGAAACTGATAAGGTAAACACATCAGAGAATAAATCAGCTAAAACCGGTAAAGTGAAAAAAAATGCAAAAACGGATAAAAATGCTGATTCAGATAAAGTAAAAGATACGGCAGCATCTGCAGTTCAATCCCGGGTGAAGGAAACAGTCAGTGAAATTGCAGATACTTCAAAGATGGATCAAAAGCCTGAAGTTGTATTGGACTCCAACAAGACTGTATCTATTGAACCAAAAGTCAGCGAAGAAGAAAAAACACATGATGCTGAAGCATCTGTTCTGAGAAAATCCCGAAGAGGCAGACCAAGCAAAACAGCAAAGGATGTATCTGTAGAGACCGATGCTAAAGAGACAGAAAATCCTGATACAGCAGTAGTGGTTGAAAGTAAAGAAGAGACCGTAAGTACTGAACCAAAACCAGGCAGATTGTCAGAAAAGCTGCTACATTTAGATAAAAGAGAAGATAATAAAAAAATAAATTCCAAAAAAGTTCAAATTGATAAAACTGAACAGAAAACAGAAAATAGAGATGTTGACAAGAAACCTGTCATCACTCCCAGACCTGAAAACAGGCCTGTTAGAACAAATGTTTCTGTCCAGAATTCTCAAAAGCTCAATGCAGTAGATGGTGCGGTATCTGTACCCGGAACAGCAAAAACAGAGAAAAGGCCGATACACGTACAGTCAAGAGCAGCTGTAAAGCCGACTTTACCACAGCCGCAATCACAGCAGTTATCCAACCAGCTGACATCAAGACCGCAGCCTGTAACACAACCACAGATGCAGCAGCAGGCACAGACTCAAAATGTCCAGACAGTTCAGCAGCCGGCGCAGCAAGCCCCCCTGATACCGTCAGCTCAGCAGACGCAACCAATACAGCAGGTACAACCTGTACAGTCAGCTCCGATCCCGCAGGTTCAGCCACAGCAGCCAAATGAGAAGATAGAAAGTGATGATCCTGTTGAAGGAGTACTTGAAGTACTACCTGATGGCTATGGCTTCTTAAGAAGCGAGAATTACCTGTCGGGTCCCAGAGATATTTACGTATCTCCTTCACAAATCAGAAGGTTTGGGCTTAAAACGGGAGACAAGCTGAGAGGTAAAGGAAGGATACCAAAAGAAGGTGAAAAATTCCAGGCGCTTCTCTATGTACAATCAATTAATGGAGATACCCCTGATGTTGCCTCAAAAAGAACCCCTTTTGAGTATCTGACCCCTATATATCCGGAAAGCCGAATTACATTGGAAACCGCCCCAAGAGAGTTTTCTACACGATTGATAGATTTAATTGCTCCTATAGGTAAAGGCCAGAGAGGAATGATAGTATCACCTCCTAAAGCCGGTAAAACCATATTACTTAAAAAGATTGCAAATGCTATTACTGTTAACTATCCTGAGGTTGAGCTCATTGTATTGTTAATAGATGAACGTCCCGAAGAAGTAACAGACATGCAGCGTTCAATAAAGGGAGAAGTTATTTATTCTACCTTTGATGAAGTTCCCGAACACCATATTAAGGTTGCTGAAATGGTACTTGAAAGAGCTCAGAGACTTGTTGAACAGAAGAAGGATGTAGTAATACTCCTTGATAGTATCACAAGACTTGCCAGAGCTTATAATCTTACTATTCCGCCAACAGGCAGAACCTTATCCGGTGGTCTTGATCCCGGTGCGTTGCACAAACCAAAGAGATTCTTCGGTGCTGCAAGAAATATTGAGAATGGCGGAAGCTTGACCATAATGGCAACTGCACTTATTGAAACCGGAAGCAGAATGGATGATGTTATTTTCGAGGAATTCAAGGGAACAGGTAACATGGAATTGCACCTTGACAGGAAACTCTCTGAAAAGAGAATCTTCCCTGCTATTGATATCAATAAGTCAGGTACACGAAGAGAAGAACTGCTGCTTAGCCAGAAAGAGCTTGAAAGTGTATATGCTGTCAGAAAAGCAATGAGTAACATGGGTACCGCAGAGGTTACAGAAATAATGATAAACCGTCTTTTGCAAACAAGGACAAATGATGACTTTGTAAAAAGTATTAATATTTCCTTCCTTGATAAAAATTCATAGTTGGCAATAAATTCATTTAACAGACCTGCCATAAGTGATAAAAAGGGTATTGCGGTATATGTGTTTTTATGTTAAAATATCACTTGCCTCTTTAATAAGCAACTTAGTACAATCGTACGTTGAATATATAAAAATTGAGGACGTTTCAATTTGGTTGAAAGAAGGTGAAAAGCAATGAAAGAAGGAATACATCCAGATTACGCAGAAGCAGTAGTTAAGTGTGCATGCGGCGAAACTTTTACCACTGGTTCTACTAAAAAAGCCCTTCACGTTGAAATTTGTTCAAAGTGTCATCCTTTCTTTACAGGAAGGCAGAAACTCATTGATACTGGTGGACGTGTTGATAAGTTCAAAAAGAAATATGGTATCGTTGATAACGAATAATACGAAGACATTAAAAAGACTGGGAAGGACTTTCCCAGTCTTTTGTTTAATTATTATTCCCTGGCGAAATTATTTCTATTACGGGTAGTAATTTATTGAGGATATAGTTTCAGATGGTTGTGCACCATTCCGCAGGGCAAATTATCTGATTTGCTGATAAAAAATTGCACGTTGGTATATTGAGGCATACTTGAATATAATTGACTTAAACAGTTATTTGATTTAATATGAGCCATATAGAGTATTTTTATATAACAGAATCCGATAAATAAGAATTTATTTGATGATAAAGACAAAACGTATTATTTATACATTAGTTATATATAGTTATGTATAGTTATATATCAGTTATATGGATGTGATTTCTATTCAGTCATATATCAGGATATATACAAGGAGGTAAAATGAAGAAGACATCGATTGGTGGTCAGGCGTTACTGGAAGGACTTTTAATGATTGGCCCCGAATATAGAGCTACAGCAATAAGAAAACCTGATGGAGAAATAATAATTGATAAAAAGCCTCAGAAACCAAAGGGTAAGTTATCCAAAATCCCTGTAATCAGGGGTGCAGTTAATCTTTTTTCTCAAATGGTAATAGGTGTTAAAGCGCTAATGTATTCAGCTGATTTTGTTGACCTTGACGACGGAGGTAAATATGAACCTTCTAAATTTGAAAAGTGGCTGGATAATAAATTCGGAGACAAGGTGACTGATATAGCCATATATTTTTCAGTAATAATTTCTATTGTATTTAGTGTAGGTCTTTTTATTTTACTTCCAAATTTTGTGGCAAATTTTATTCCTGTAAACAGAGATACACAGACCGGTGTTATTGCACTGAACCTTATTGAAGGTGCAATACGAGTCGGTATATTCATCGGGTATCTGGCACTGGTTTCGCTGCTCAAGGAAATGAGGAGAGTCTGGGAATATCACGGTGCAGAGCATAAAACAATACATTGCTATGAGCACAATGAGGAACTGACGGTGGAAAATGTAAGAAAGTTTACAACCAAACACCCTCGCTGTGGCACTTCGCTGTTCTTTACAATAATGATAATAAGTATTTTGATATTTTCCTTTACCGGATGGCACAATGTGTTCCTGAACGCATTAATAAGAATTCTTCTTGTGCCTGTGGTAGCAGGAGTTTCCCTTGAAGCTATAAAGTTCGCCGTAAAGCATGATAACTGGCTGTTTAAAATATTCAGTGCACCGGGACTCATGTTTCAGGCCTTCACTACAAGGGAACCTGATGACAGCCAGATCGAGGTTGCTATTGCAGCTTTTAAGGAAGTAATGCCGGCTGAAGACGGAAGTGATGAGTGGGGTAAGTAATAGAACAGGTAAAAATTATAGAGTGAATTATGAATATAAAAGAATTTTATCAATACGCTGCAGAGAAACTTAAAAACTCAGGTATAGAGACCCCGGCCCCGGAAGCCGGGGTTATACTTTGTCATGTTCTGAATTGCAGCAGAACATATCTGTATACCAATAATGAACGTGTACTTCATAAGGATGAACTGGAGGAGTTGGAGACATACCTCCAAAAGAGAGCAGCTAATGTACCTTTGCAGTATCTTTTGGGAGAAACCGAATTCATGTCGCTGACCTTTGCAGTAAGTCCGGCTGTACTGATTCCAAGACAGGATACCGAAATTCTGGTGGAGAAATGTATTGAATTGCTACGTGACAGGATAAAATCACATAATAAGGAAGAGAATAGTCATGGACAGCATGTACGGGTTCTGGATATGTGTACCGGTTCAGGCTGCATTGCCGTCAGTATAGTACATTATTGTCCTGAAAGCAGGGGTGTGGCCTGTGATGTATCACTGTCGGCCCTGGAGGTTGCCAAAAGTAATTCCGAGCGGGCAGGAGTGCAAAAGAGGCTGGAATTCCGCTGCGGTGATTTATTTGAAGCATTGGACGGCGAGGAAAGGTTTGAGCTGATTGTCAGCAATCCGCCATACATTGAGACCGAAACCGTTAAGGGTCTCCAGACTGAAGTGCGTGACCATGAGCCGTATATTGCCCTTGATGGCGGAGCAGACGGGTTGGACTTCTATAGAAAAATCGTTTCTGCAGCACCGGGGTATTTAAGCAGAGGCGGATATCTTGCCTTGGAAATAGGTTACAATCAGGCGGAAAGTGTCAGTAAACTTATGGAACCACACTTTGAACATGTCACTGTCTTGAAAGACTTAGGTGGAAACGATAGAGTCGTGTTTGGGAAAATCTGAAGTTAGATATGCTGTTTAATTTTAATTATGTTTTAGTGCTAGTCGTTCCACAGACGCAGTGCACCTGCATCCTGAAGATTTTTCACAATAATAATGCTGATAGGACCTATTAACATTCCCAATATGCCGAAAAACTGCAGACCGATATACATTGCCAGCAGAGTTACCAGCGGATGAAGTCCAATCTGACTTCCAACGATCTTAGGCTCCATGATTTGCCTTATTAAAATTCCGAGAATATATATAATTGCAAGCCCGAAAGCTAAAGCCATATTACCTGTGAATACGTTCCACAGTATCCAGGGAAGCATGACAACACCGGTACCTACAATGGGGATTGCGTCAGAAAGTGCTACAATTAAAGCGATCAGGAATGCGTATTTCACATCCAGAATGAAAAGACCTACACTTACTTCAACAAACGTAAAGCCCATAAGAATCAATATTGCCCTGAAATAGCCAAGGAGAGCCTGAATCGTATCCTTCTTGATACCTGTCATTCTTTTTCTCCAGGAAAAGGGAAGCTGCCTATAGAAGAAAGATGCAATTGCTTTACGGTCGCTGCTTATAAAATAGGTTGCCAGTATGGTAACTATTGCAAAAACCGTAACTTTTGGTATGGAAGAAACAGTATTAATAACATATTGAATGACAGCAGTGATCAAATCAGAGATTTTTGTAGAGACTGAAGAAAGGTTGGTTGTGACAGTTTCAGTTACTTCAACCGGCAGTGCATTATAGAAGTTTGTAAACTTATATATAAGCCTGTTCAATTTTATGGACATATCCACAGAATAAATGTGCATGTTGTCCTGAAGTATGATTAATTCATTATAAATTTTCACTATTCCCAGTATAATTACAAACGCAAGGACAGACATGGTAAAAAGCAGAGAGATACAGGCACCTACTTTTCTTGAAATCCTTATTTTCTGCAGCAGCCTGATTACAGGTTCATTTATATACGAAACGATTACCGCAATTACAAATGGCGCGAAGAATGGAAGAAAATATGTAATTGATAAATATATTACTGCAAAGATAATTACGAGCATAATTAGTTTTTTTATAGTATTTTGATATTTGTCCAAAAACTCCATAGTACCCCCCACGCTGATTGAAGTTCGGTAAAAATGCTTCAACGCAATAAAATAATGCTATTACCATTATATTATAAAACTTCAGGTATTAGTGTAAGCTATTATACCAAATTTTAATTAATATTTTAGCAAGGATAAATAAAAAAGATTCAGTTATATTTACCTTCGGCATAATTACAAAAAACAGATATCCAAAATAACTAAAATTAACTAAATAATTGGCACGGATATTTAACAATTGGAAGCATATAGTAATGTTTGTATACAATATTCAGATTTTTTAATGAAATCCCTTATGAATATAGGCTTTTTGCTTTTAATTTACTAAAATATATTGTAAAATGATATACGGAAGACATTGTGAGAGTATAGTCGATAAAAGTCAGAATTCACAATTTTATTCAGCATTAAAAGAGATTGACTATTGTACTGTTTCTCATTATCATTTAAAAGGGAGTCGAATTCCAGACATTATATTTTCCCGTATCTGATTATACAACGATGAGTCTTTTATGAATTTCCACTATTATTTTTGATAGTGACAAATTCTTAAAATATGGAATGACAAATAATAAAGCTTGATTTTCAGGGATGTTGCTTTGAAAGAGGGTAATTTATTGTTTAATAATTCCACGAGGGGTTAAAATAACATTTTGAAAGGAGAATTAGCTGTGGATTGGTATTTATTACTGGCAGCTATTCTGCTGCCTGCACTGAGTGCGGCGTTATGCTTTACGATCAGAAATCAGAAGGTGCGCATTGCAATAGTAAGCATATCAACTCTTTTACTCTTTGCGGTAGCAGGCGGATTTATTGCACTTATGGTAAAATCTCCTGAAGGAAAACTGGTTTTCCATATGGAGCACAGTGTACTTGAAATAGTAGCTTGGGTTATCAAAGGCTTTGACCTTTTACTCTTCGGCTATATTGCGTACATCGGGTTAAAGCATAAAAAAGCAATAGTATTTGTTTTATCAGTATTACAATTTATACCTTGGGCATTGTTTGAAGTATTTGGTGTATTCGGAAAGGTTTTTGAACCTGAGGATGCTTTTGTAATTGATTACTTGTCATTAATAATGATAATGCTTGTATCAATTATAGGGCCGATTATTACCTTCTTTGCTATAGGATATATGAAGGAACACGAACATCATCTGCACTTAAAGGTATCAAGACAACCAAGGTTCTTCATGATACTGTTTATTTTCCTGGCTGCGATGAACGCACTGGTGATGACAGACAACTTATCCTGGATGTATTTCTTCTGGGAGATAACGACACTTTGTTCATTCCTGCTCATCTCGCATGATGCAACAGAAATAGCTATTAAGAACGGTTTGAGAGCTCTATGGATTAACTCTGTGGGAGGTCTGGCTTTCGTTATAGCAATAATTTTAACAAATTCCAGCTTAAAAACACTTTCAATACAGGCAATATCAGCTTCAGGAATGCAGGGGGCATTTGCAGGAGTTCTTCCAATCGCACTTGCACTTCTTTGTGTGGCTGGTTTTACCAAATCAGCACAGTTTCCTTTCCAGAGCTGGTTGTTGGGCGCCATGGTTGCACCGACTCCTGTATCGGCATTACTGCACTCCAGTACAATGGTTAAAGCCGGTGTTTATCTTGTTGTAAGAATTTCACCTGCCTTTGCAGGAACAATACTGGGTCAGCTGGTGGCAATAGTAGGAGGCTTTACATTCGTAGCAGCTTCAGCTATAGCAATCAGCCAGAGCAATGCAAAGAAGGTGCTTGCATATTCGACAATTGCAAACCTTGGTTTGATTATCTGCTGCGCAGGTATCGGAACGAGAATTTCACTTGCGGCTGCAGTACTTCTTATGATTTACCATGCTGTTTCAAAAGGTCTTCTATTCCTTTGTGTCGGTACTATTGAATTGGGTATCGGAAGCCGTGATATCGAAGATATGCAGGGCTTGTTCAAGAGAATGCCTTTTACAACCGTAATAACAGTTATTGGTCAGATTTCAATGCTACTGCCACCTTTCGGTGTTCTCATAACAAAATGGATGGCTATAGAAACTGCTGTTCATCAACCGTTGGTATTATTATTCCTTATATTGGGAAGTGCGTTGACAGTGGTATTCTGGGGCAAGTGGATAGGTATTATATTAACCATGTCCTATAAGCCTAAGTACACCAAAGAAAAACTGTCTTTCTCAATGAAGGCTGCACTTTCAGTCCTGATTGCTTTTGTAATGGCTGCAAGTATAGGAATTGCTCCATTGTACAATCAATTTGTAAAACCACAGATATTGGCCTTCCAGATTGCCGATAAAGAGGCTCTTGCAGGAACTGGTTTGGGTATCTGGCTTCAGAAAGTTGATGCTGCTGTATATGGCGGATTTGCTTCAATCTTGTTCTTTGCTGTAATACTTGTGCTCATGGTTGCTATACCAATAATAGCAAACAGGATCAAACCAAGCAGATTAAAGTCACCATATTTATGCGGTGCAAATGCCGACGAAGATTTAAGAGGTTTGGAATTTATCAGTCCGGGAGACAAGGTAGAAACAGTAGTAGTAAGAAACTATTACATGCAGAATGTTTTTGGAGAAAACAAGCTTACATTCTGGGTTAATGTCGTAGCCGGAGCTGTAATTATAATAATGTTAGGGGTGGTGATCGGATTATGAGCATAAACAATATAATTATAGCTGTTATTGCCATAATAGCTGCTCCAATTGTTGGTGGTTTATTAACTGGTATAGACAGAAAAATAACTGCAAGAATGCAGAATAGATTTGGTCCACCTTTACTTCAGCCATTTTACGATTTTTTCAAGCTGCTGGGTAAACAGGGGATAGCAGTTAATCAGACTCAGATGGTATATGTATTGGGACACTTGTTCTTTGCTATAGGCGCTTTTATTATGCTTATTCTGCAGCAGGACCTGTTGATGCTTATGTTTATACTGGCATTCTCAGCTGTTTCATTAATAATGGGAGCAATGAGTGTTCGTTCACCCTTTAGTAAGATTGGTGCCCAGAGAGAAATTATGCAGATGATGGCTTATGAGCCTGTACTGCTTTTAATGGTGGTGGGTGTATATAAGGCTACCGGAAGCTTCATGATTTCAGAGATATTCAATCATAATCAGCCTTTGCTTTACAGTTTGCCGTTAGTGTTCCTTGCTTTCCTTTACGTCCTTACAATAAAGTTAAGAAAGTCACCGTTTGACTTCTCAACTTCACATCATGGACACCAGGAACTTATCAAGGGTCTCACTACTGAATTTTCCGGCACTCAGCTGGCATTGATCGAGTTGACACACTGGTTTGATCTGGTGCTGCTTTTGGGATTAATTTCATTGTTTTTTGCCCAGCCGTTATGGGTAGGTATATTGATAGCATTAGTCAGCTATTTTTGCGAAATTGTTATTGATAACATAAGTGCAAGAGTAACCTGGCAATGGATGGTAAAAGTTACCTGGGTGGCCGGCATAGGTGCGGCGCTTGTAAATATTGTCTGGATGTATCTAATATAGAGCAAAAATTTTGCACCAAGCATGTAAGTCAAGTTAGCGCTGGTAATACATGAATGGTTGTATTGGGTAGAGCAAAATAATGCTTGGCATGATTTTTGCACCTGGCATGTGTTTAGTTTATAACTGGTAATGCATGTAAATATTATTAACGTGAGTTTGCTTGATATTTATTCAAGAAGAACAAACTAATTGTAAGAAAGGTGAATTGTATGGGTATAATAAGCAAGTCAAGAAAAAAGTCACCCTGGGTAATACATTATGACTGTACAAGCTGCAACGGATGTGATATCGAGGTTTTGGCCTGTCTCACACCCTTGTATGATGCCGAGAGATTGGGAATTGTGAATGTGGGTAATCCCAAACATGCGGATATTTTGCTTGTAACCGGTTCTGCCAATAAAAGAAGCGCACATGTACTAAGAAATATATATAACCAGATGCCTGATCCAAAGGTTGTTGTTGCTATTGGAGCTTGTGCATGTACAGGCGGGATTTTTAAGGAATGCTACAATGTAGCAGGTGGAGTTGAAACTGTAATTCCTGTTGATGTATTTGTTCCGGGCTGCTGTGCTAGACCTGAGGCTATTATTGATGGAATAGTTCAGGGTATAGGCAAGTTGGACGAAAAAGCCGAAATAATGAAGAACGAGGGTAAAGCTTGAAGAATGTCTTTGCGCATTCATCATAAGCTTCATGCATAAAAAACACGGATGTGTTTTTATCACGATATGTCTGAGTGCAAGGCGCTCGGATAGGAGGTAAGTATGATTGAAAATTTAGTGGAAATTACAAGTGACCAGTTACTCGGTGAAGTTTCAAAAGCCAAGTATGATGGCTACAGATTTGTTACTGCATCCTGTGCAGATAATGGTGATGACACTATTGATATTATTTATCACTTTGATAAGGACTATGGAATGTTAAATTTCAAAGTCACTGTTAAAAAAGGCGAAGAAGTTCCCAGCATCTCAAAGATCATTTTCACCGCATTGCTTGTTGAAAATGAAATGAAGGAGCTGTTCGGTCTGAATATAACCGGTATAGTGGTTGACTACGGCGGACACATGCTTTTATCCGAAGAAGAGTTGGGATCACCTTTCCTTAGACGGCAAATAACCATTGAGCAAAGAGGGGGTAAACAATTATGAGTTCAACTGTAATACCTTTTGGGCCACAGCATCCTGTGCTTCCTGAACCCCTTCATATCAAGCTAGTTATGGAAGATGAAAATATAGTAGATGCTATACCTGCTATAGGCTATGTTCATAGAGGTCTTGAAAAATTGACAGAGACCAAGGAATTTACTCAGAATGTATTTATTGTAGAAAGAGTTTGCGGTATCTGCAGTGTCATGCACGCCATGGCTTACTGTCAGGGAATTGAAGAATTGATGAATATCGAGATTCCGGACAGAGCAAAATTCCTTAGAGTTATCTGGGCTGAACTTCACAGAATGCACAGTCATCTTTTATGGTTGGGTCTTCTTGCAGATGCTTTTGGCTTTGAAAGTCTTTTTATGCAGGTGTGGAGAGACAGGGAAAAGGTAATGGATATAATGGAGGAGACCGCAGGTGCCAGAGTTGTAATATCAGCTAACACCATCGGTGGAACCAGACGTGACCTTACAAAGGAACAAATGGTTAAAATCAATGTTACAATTGATGAAATAAAGAAGGATTTACAGCAGGTTGAGGCTGTATTCCTGAATAATTACACTGTTAAGCATAGATTGGTCGGGAGAGGAATTCTCTCCAAAGCGGATGCTATTGAATTATGTGCGGTAGGTCCAATGGCCAGAGCGGCTGGAATATCTATGGACTTGAGAACTACAGGCTATTCAGCTTATGGACAGCTGGATTTTGAACCTGTAACTCATAATGACGGTGACAACTATGCCAGAACCTACGTAAGACTATATGAGGTTTATCAGTCAATAGATCTTATTAAGCAGGCTATAGCCAAGATACCCGAAGGTCAACATGTTGTTCCTGTTAAGGGTAATCCTCCAAAGGGAGAGGTTATATCCAGGGTTGAACAGCCAAGAGGTGAAGTATTGTATTATTTAAGAGCAAACGGAACTAAGAATCTTGAAAGGTTAAGACTCAGAACTCCGACTTTTGCAAATATTCCTTCACTTATAAAGATGCTTCCGGGAAGTCAGCTGGCAGATGTTCCTCTGCTTATACTGACAATTGACCCATGCATATCCTGTACAGAAAGATAAGAGCCTAGATAATGCACGAGGGGGAATTAGTCCCACCTGATTAAGAACAAAACATAAAGCGATTATTTTTAGGGGATAGCGTATACTCAATTAGGTAGAATGGAGGTCATAATCATGTTTAAAATGGTTGAAAATGTATTTAGAAATTTAGTGTCAAAGCCTGCAACCAGATTGTATCCTTTTGAAAAAAGAGAACCTTTTAAGGACTCCAGAGGACAAATCGAAGGCTGTGAAATAGAAAAATGCATTTTCTGCGGCATATGCCAAAGAAAATGTCCCGCAGATGCTATTATAGTTAACAAGGCTGAGAAGTCCTGGGAAATAAACCAGTTCAAATGCGTTATCTGTAATGCCTGCGTTGAAGCTTGCCCGAAGAAATGTATTATAGCAAGTGCTTCTCACAAGACTGCAGCATCCAAAAAGGAAACTTTGAAGGTGGTTCAACCTGAAAAGCCGGCTGTTGAGGATACAAGCAAGGTTACTGCGTAACCTTTTCCAGAGAAGAGTGCCTGCTGAATGGTAAAGATTTTTAAAGCCGACTCATTCGGCCTGAAATATATAATTTCAGTAAATAATAAATACGCCGGTAAATAGCCGGCGTATTTATTATTTTGTCATGTAATGACAATAGCGAATTTTCTTTCTATCGTGATATAATAGATTTTAGCAATGCCTTAAAGGGCATAAGCTTAAAAATGGTGGTGAAAATTGTGCATGAATACGCAGTAACACAGTCAATGCTAAATATTGCACTGAATGAAGCAAAGCGCGCAGGCGCCTCGAAGATTCTGGAAATCCGTCTGGTAATCGGAGATTTGTCAACTATATTGGACGATTCGGTACAAATGTACTTTGACATAATGAGTGAAGGAACTGTCGCACAGGGAGCAAAACTGATATTTAACCGCGTCAAGGCGGAATTTAAATGCAAGGAATGCGGAGAGATATTCGTTAAGCCGTCCAAGGGTTTTGACTGTCCAAAGTGCGGTGGTCTGGGAACACCAACCGAAAGAGGTAAGGAATTCTATATAGAAAGCCTTGAAATAGATTAATATAGCCTGTCAAGCGGGCTTGCCAAAATATTTACAGTTCACTCGGTATTCACTGCTTTTATTGCAGCTTCATATTATGAATTATGAGATATGAATAAAAGCTTGGAGAGTGTTCTGATTATGCTTGGGGGAAGCTTTATGTTGGTTTTAAGTATTGTTGATTTAATCGGAACGGTTGCCTTTGCAGTTTCGGGTGTACTTGTGGGAATCAGAAATAAGCTTGATTTGTTCGGGATATATGTTCTGGGCATGATAACCGCATCAGGCGGCGGTATCATACGTGACATTGTAATCGGAAGAGATATACCTGTCTTTTTTACCGAATGGAAATACTTTGCAGCGATAACTGCATCAATGCTTGTCACCTGTGTTTTATATAGATTTGTAAACAAAATCATATCCGTAATAATTTTATTTGATGCTATCGGTTTGGGCGTATTTACGGTAACAGCTTCATATACAGCCATTGAATTCGGCCTGCCTTTACTGGGTGTGGTATTTGCTGGAGTAATAACAGGAGTGGGCGGTGGAATACTTAGAGATATATTGGTCAATGAGATTCCACTGATCTTCAGAAGTGAGATATATGCCATTCCTTCAATAATAGGTTCTATATTGTTTTATCTCCTTTATGACAAGGTGGGTATAAGTATTAATACATATATTTGCATAGCCGTGGTTTTGATTATTAGAATGGTTTCAGTAAAACTGGGCTGGAACCTGCCTGTACTTAACAAGGCGGAGCGCTACAGCAAGGCGGATGCCAGTAACCGGAGGAACTTCAGGCTTTAGCGTGAAACTAAATTAAATGGATACAATATTTATAAGTTATCAGTAAGCGAGTGTAATTCTTGAGAAGGTGGAATCATTGCTGAGTAGAAACTTTTAAAAAAAGGTCTGAACCGGAATAACTTTAGATTTACTAGAGCTGTTTTATTAGAAAAGTATTAGATTATAAACTAAATAAAATAATATGGATACAAGTATTTTAAGATATCAGACGCGAGTACAACTTTTAACAATGTGGAAGCATGGTTAGAAATAATTAAAGAAATAGCCAAGCTATTTACTTTAATTATTTCGGTTGCGACACATTGGCATAAGTTTGTACGGAAGTACTATAACAATACTTAAGTTTGTATCTATATTATTTTCGATAAACAGAATAAATACTTTTATAAAAAAATTAAAAATATAAAAACATGGAGGTACTTATGGAAGTCAAAGTTATGAAAAATATTATGCATGCCAATGAAAAGCTTGCAGGCGAGAATAGAAGCTATTTTGAGAAAAGAGGCATCAAGGCGGTAAATATAATGGCATCCCCGGGATCGGGAAAGACCAGTACCATACTTAAGTTAATAGAAGCTTTCGGTGACAGGGTAAGTGTTGCAGTAGTTGAAGGAGATATAGCCTCCAGCATTGATGCAGAAAAGATAGACAAGCTTGGCAAGCCTGTTATCCAGATCAATACAGGGGGAGGCTGCCACCTTGACGCAAATATGATTAAAACAGCCATTGACAGCCTGAATTTAAAGGATAATACC
The DNA here is from genome assembly GCA_029266335.1 of Eubacterium sp. Taxonomy (GTDB): domain Bacteria; phylum Bacillota; class Clostridia; order Acetivibrionales; family DSM-1351; genus Ruminiclostridium. The sequence goes on from JAQSXC010000014.1 coordinate 38,038, forward strand.
ATATTGTTCATAGAGAATGTAGGCAACCTGGTTTGCCCATCCTCCTTTGATCTGGGAGAGGGAATAAAGATGGTCATTGCAAGTGTTCCGGAGGGACATGACAAGCCATATAAATATACGTCAATGTTTGAATTGGCGGATGTAATAATTTTGAATAAAACTGATCTTATGCCGTATATAGACTTTGATCGTGACAGCTTTTATAAAGGCGTAAGAGCCTTGAACGAGAAAGTTGAAATATTCGAGATTTCCTGTAAAACAGGTGAAGGTGTGGACAAGCTTGCACAGTGGATGTTAGGCACAGCAAAATAAACTTGTAAGTGTAGAAAGGGGATTTCCCTTCGGATATGGCAGGAGTGCAGGTATTGCTTGACATTTGTCGGACAGGATTTAATCTCTCAAAGGAGTCCCTCGGACTCCTTTGAATAAGAAAATTTGCTGTACAGATCAAGCAATGAAAAAATTATCTGTACCTTACCGCGCAAGTATCTCATAGCCGGTTTTAGTAACAGCAAGAGTATATTCCCACTGAGCCGACAATGAACCATCCCTGGTGGTAACAGTCCATTTGTCGCGGCCGATTTTGACACTGTAGCCACCCTGATTTATCATCGGCTCGACTGTAAATACCATGCCGGGGAGCATAAGAACACCCTTGCCGGACTTCTCGAAATGGTCAATATGGGGCTCTTCATGAAATTTTAGTCCAACGCCATGACCTCCAAGATCACGTACAACCGTATAGCCATTCTGGTTTGCAAACGGTTCAATGGCTCTGCCGATATCATTTGTTGAGCCGAATGGCCTTACCTGTTTGGCTCCAAGTTCCCGGCATTCCCTGGTAACTTCAACCAGCCTTCTGGCATCCGGGGATACTTCTCCGATCATATACATACGGCTTGCATCCGAGAAATAACCGTTGAGTATGGTAGATACGTCTATATTCACAATATCTCCCGGCTTTAAAAAAGTTTTATCATTAGGAATACCATGGCAAACTACATCGTTTATTGAGGTGCATACACTCTTTGGAAACCCGTTATAATTAAGAGTAGCCGGAATGGCATTGTTGTCTGTGGTATAGTCATAAACCAGCTTATCAATTTGTGCTGTAGTTATACCCGGCTGAATTTCTTTCTCCAGAAGATCCAAAATCTCAGTTGTTATTATTCCACTTTTCCGTATTCCTTCAAGTTGTTCCTGGGTTTTAACAAGCGAGGGATGAGGGATTATATATCCCTCAAGCTTATACTTTTCAAGGTTTGGCAATATTTCATTATTTAACACGATAATCTCCAATCTACATGCCCGGCACGTAAATAATTATTTGATTTCTATCAAAGCAACCGTAATATCATCAATTATATCTTTTGAATCCTTGCGCTCTGAAAAAGAGATTGCCTTATCGATAAGTTTGGACAGCGTATGAGACGGATGAAGATCTGTTTCCTGCAAGTGCTCAACAATACGCTCTTCACCAAACTGTGCATTTTCACTGTTCCTAATTTCTATTATACCGTCGGTATAAAAAAACATTCTATCTTTTGATTTAATATCTATAGTCATTTCAACATAGTCCGGATCCTCTACCCAGTTGCTGATTGGAATACCAGGTGCTCTGAGTATCTGAAGGTTATCCTTCGAGAATATGATGGGGCATACATTCAGACCGGCGTTGGCATATGTAAAAGTAAAATTTGATATATTAATTATTCCATAAAAAATGGCAATATATAATTCGTCTGAAAATCCATTTTTGTTAAAATAGGTATACAACTGGCTCAGAGCCTTGGCAGGGGATAAAAGGGATTTATCCAGGGCAGTTCTCAAAAACATTGTTAGCATGGAAGCCGCAACTCCGTGTCCGGAAACGTCAGCAATATACACGCCTATATGGTCTGCATCTATCTGATAAATATCAAGGAAGTCTCCTCCGAGAGTTTCACAGGGCCTATAAATAAAACTGAAGTCTACTTTATCTGTTTTCAGTTCATTTTTAGGGAGAAGGCTGCATTGTAGTCTTCTGGCCATTGACAAATCATCTCTGAGTTTTTCATTCTGTTTTTCAAGCTCTCTGCTCAGTTCTTTTAATTCTGTTATGTCATGCAGTACCTCAATAACGGCCTCGATAGTACCAGTATCGTGATTTCTGAGAGGTGAACTGGTCACGGCAAAAATTCGTCCATCTATTACTTCTTCCTTACTCGCTGACAGATCGTCAAAATTGTGTCTGGATATACAATTGGGGCATGGAATATCCCGCCCGAGAGTTTCATAGCATTTCCGACCAATAATGACTTTATTGCCCAAGGCTTCACGCATTGATCTATTAACAAACATGACTCTGTTGTCCATACTGATAACGCGGACCCAATCCTGCATTCCGTCAATTATTTCCTCAATAAAGTTACAAGCAGAAGTACCAAAATTTTTTCTCAACCTATATGGCAATAAAATCAACCTTTCTTAAATAAAACTTTGGGAAAAATACATAGATGAATATTAAGGATACATATATTTTAACATAGTTTATTCGTAAAAAGCTGGATTCATTATAAAAATATTAATCGAAACATTTTAGAGCCTGTTTATAATCTGCTTGTGCTAGGCATTTTAGGTGGATTTTGTGTCAGGCAAGGCAAATTTTCGCAGTAATAATATGTTTATTACAAGAAAATTTAACGAAGCATGGCGCAAAATCAGCCAAAATGACGAGTGCAATGAGATTATAAACAGGCTCTTATGTCAATACTAAGGGATGATTAAATAATAAACCCCGGTTCCCGAGTGAGGAATTTTTCGTCATACCAAGGCGGAGGAGCGCGTAATAATTGGTTTATAGCAAGTGACGACAACGCAGGAGTGGCGGAAAATAACCGTTTTGGAAATGAGGAGTACTTATTTAATCATCCCTGTAGGATGATAAATAAGTACCGGAAATGGAGATAAGCATGAGCTTTGGAACTAAAGCAAACATAAAGTATATTGATTCATCGGGAGCAAGTGCCTTCGCACTGTTTTCAGAAGCGCTGTATCAGATAATGAAAGCCGGCAGATCAGATACCAGCCGGGATATGGTATTTGTATGTATAGGAACCGACAGATCGACAGGAGACAGTCTTGGACCTATTATCGGACATAAATTGAAGGATTTGAAACATGCAAATGTTCATGTTTATGGCAACCTGGATACTCCGGTGCATGCCAAGAATCTGGACGAGATTACCCGACAGATAAGTGAGAAATACACTAATCCGTTTGTAATAGCAATAGATGCCTGTCTTGGTAAAGTGGACCATGTTGGACATATTACAGTGGGACAGGGGGCAATAAAGCCTGGCTCGGCTGTAAACAAAGATCTTCTGCCAGTAGGTGATATGCATATAACAGGAATAGTTAATTTCAGCGGCTTTATGGATTTCCTTATACTTCAGAATACCAGGCTGGGTACAGTCATGAAAATGGCTGATATTATATCCAGCGGAATCAAGTATGTACTCTGGCGTATTTCCAGGGATGAAATGCTGAAGAGAACAACCATGCCAGCAGTTAAGGAAGTTCCCTCCCTGCTGGTGAACGAAATAAATTTATAACGAGGCGATGGATGTCTCCAACCTTTACCAGGTGCGGGCACAACTTAATATAAGTGCGGCAGCATGTTTAGAAATAAATAGGATATAATCATTGAGCGATTATATCCTATTTATTTCTGTAGCAATGCATTTTTGTAAGTTGATGCGGAAGTATATGCACACTAATTTTCTTCAATAAAAAATTTATAAGTGGTATTTATGCTTTAACCATTTCAAGTTTCATTCGTCTGCCGGATTTAATTATCCAACACATAAAAAGGAGTAATATTTGTTTTATGAATTTATTGTGAAAATTCAGACTTTTCCTCTTAACAATCTTATAATATAGTGTAACGAGCGATAGATGTTCATGGTGTCCTTTAGGGCCGCCTTTGCTCATTGAAACGCGCTTAAGGTAAGAAATTTTTCTATAGCCGAAAAATATTCTAATTAACCTATACGTTATAAAACAGTTGCACTATAGAAGCGCTTTATCAGTTTGTAACAGGTTATATTTAAAGGAGGATTTTATGAATAATAGACGTAATGGTACTATGATTGTCGGATTGGTGCTAATACTGGTCGGTATAGTTTATTTACTAAATAACTTTGGCATTTTTGAGATTTACTTTGATATTTTTGACATAGGATTCCTGTTCTCAACCTTCTGGCCAATGTTTTTAATAATACCGGGATTGATTTTTCACTATTCATTTTTTACAGCAAAAACGCAGGATGCAGGTCTGCTGGTACCTGGAGGAATCCTGCTGGTGATGGGACTTACCTGTCAGATATCAATGATTTTTGATGCATGGGCTTATATGTGGCCAGGATTTATTCTTTCGGTAGCGGTTGGATTATTTGAACTGTATGTATTCGGTAACAAGGAAAAAGGTCTTCTGATACCGGTTTTTATTCTGGGAGGCTTATCACTAATATTCTTTGCCTTTTCTCTCGGAAGAATCACCATACTCAGATTGTATCTGATTCCTGCAATATTGATACTTGGCGGATTACTGATAGTTTATAGAAATCGCAGAAATTAAAAAAGATAACGAG
>JAQSXC010000173.1 GCA_029266335.1 Eubacterium sp.
CCTGCGATGTAAGAAAATACACGGTGTCAAGCTGGATTTTACCTGTTATATCAATAACATCCTGCTTGGTTACTCTTTGAATTTTAGACAACAGTCCTTCCAGAGTGTCATGAGTTTGGGAAACCAACTGACTGAAATTGAAATCCACTACCTGAAGCTGACTATCCTTTAAGGCATGTATTCCGGTTTCCAAAGACTTTATAGTTGCTTCAAACTCATAATCAGTTATATTACCTTCTTTTACAGCTTCCATTTGCTCCAGGATAAGAGATTTTGCATGCTCTTTTTCCTTAATGTCAATTCCGCTTCCTATTATCATCAGGCCCTTGAACTTTTCAAGCCCTGCAAATACATAATAGGCCAATCCGGCTTTCTCCCTGACATTCTGGAAAAGTTTCGAATGCATACCTCCGCCCAGTATTCCGCTATATACCATCAGAGCATAATAATCATCCTCTTTCGGTGTTATATTTGTTCTGAAGGCCAGGGAGAGTTTTCCCTGGTTCACGTCCATCTTATCTTCAAAATATTTGACTTTATCTGCGTATTTCTTCACAATCCCTGTAATAAGTCCCTTTGTAACACCTCTGTCAATACTTCCGATTCTTGCCTTAATATACTCAATATCACTCTTTTCAAGTTCACCTGTAATAAAGATATCAGCAGGAAGAGTTGAAACCTTATCTTTGTAATGCTTATACAGCTCATCGGCAGTAATACTCTCTATCTGTTCTATGGTGCCGTACTCATAGAGTCCGAAGGGTTCTTCCTGGCACATGAGCTCGTAGCATCTGTCGATGGCATATTGAACCTTGTCGTTTGTTCTGCCCTCAACCAGTACCTTTAGATTGGTTTTTTCCTGATCAACATACTGTGGGTTGAAAGAGCCAGCTTTCAAGGCCGGTCTGTAAATAATATCCAGCAGGAAGTCCAGTGCTCCTTCAAAGTTTCTGTTTTCTCCATCAGCATATTTGTCAGAGAGATATTCAAAGTAAAAATGAATGATCTGCCTTTCGCCTTTCTTTCCTATTCCGCAGTCAAATACTGCACCATAAAGCTCCTCAAGATAAAGATTTATATCCTTCAAAGTTGGAAGATTTTCGGTGCCTCTTTTTAGCACTGACGGAAAAAGTGCATTCAACCCTACTGTATTTTTATTTAAATTATCCTGAAAAAATATATTTATTGTGTGTGTCTTGAATCGGTTGGATTTAATATTATAAATATTAATACCATTTATCTCAAATATTTTGTTCAGACTTTCCTGTGACTTTTCGGTATCAGTCATAATTACCTCCATTGGCCTTAATTTTTAATTCCTTTTTTGTTAAGTAAAGAATGATAAAATAATTACTTTCCCATTTTAAAACAGAGATTTATTGTTTAATCTTGCCTAAGCATACATATATAGTATAATAAAAAAATTCGTATATATTCAATATAAACACAAATACTATTCTTTGATAAAATCTATTTTCCGACATTCAAGGAGGTATTTATGCATAATCGAAATAGAAAATACGCACGGGCTTCAAAGAAAAGAACCTCTGGCACCAGCACTGAAAATAATGATCCGGAATTTACACTTTCTACGACTGCAGCAATTGGTATTTTGGGTGGGACTTTTCTGATCGGACTTGCAGCAGGAAAAGTTATTGATATTTGCAGAAAATGGTAACCACTCACTATTCGGAATGCTTTAATGTGCGATAGATTATTCATAATATTGTAAAAAGGGACTTGTTCAGTCCCTTTTTACAATATATCTGTTTACTTATTCAATTTGCTTATTCTTTTATATCTTTTCACAAATCCTTATTCATATCTCAAGGATTCGATCGGATCAAGGTCAGCAGCCCTCTTGGCCGGATAAACTCCGAAAAGCAGACCCAGTGCGACTGATCCCAAAAATGCAAGAATTACAACAGTTACATTGACAGCGGGAGGTATATTGATTGCAGAAGCTATTACAAACCCTGCCAAAATCCCCAGAATGATACCTACTAAACCGCTCATCCCTGTTAAAATAATCGACTCGGTAATAAACTGAAATACAATATCGCTTTTTCTTGCGCCAAGTGCTTTTCTCACACCAATTTCTCTGATACGCTCGGTAACTGAAACAAGAAGTATGTTTACAATTCCTATACCTCCAACCACCAGTGTGATAACGGCAACTACCAATAATACTGAGGATACTATGCCAAGCATAGAATTTAACATTTTCTGTTGATCAGACAGGAATTCGATGGCATATTTATCTTTGTTTCCATGCTTATTCTCCAGAACTTTGATAACATTATCCGCAATTTTCTTTAATACGGCATCATCCCGTTCCTCAATGGAAGCGTATATGTAGTTCAATTGATCGGACCACGGATTATACACCTGCAAGGTAGTCATGGGAATAGTCAGAGACACTGGCTTAGATTCGCTATCTATCATTCCTCCAAAAGGAGACTCCTCTGTCTTGGTTACTCCAACTACAGTCAGGTTCAGTGTACTCCCTGAGTTTAATTTTACCCTGAGCTTTTGTCCGATAGGATCATTATTTTTATAGTTGGCTTTTGCGAACTCCTCGGTTATAACAACAACATTTGCTCGCAATGTGTTGTCAATATCATTTATCATTCTGCCCTGTGCCATATCAGTAGGCATAATGTCCTTATACTGGGATGAGATACCTGTAATGTTTGCGTTTCTGGTTTTTGAACCAAGTCTTAAAGTACCTGAGCCACTTATTGATGTACCTACATTTTTTACCTGCTCAACACTCTTGCTGATTGCCTTTATATCATCATTTTTCAAAATGTCATTGGAATTAATGCTTCCTGACTTATAATACACTACTAATATATTAGCCCCAAACTTTGCAAACTGACTATCCATATAGCTTTGAGTGGCATTTCCTATTGCGACAATTGTTATGACTGAAAATACACCCATTATAATACCTATCATTGTCAGTATGGAGCGAAGCTTGTTTGTTCTAAGGCTGGAAAAAGCTTGTTTAAAGCTCTCAATTATATTCATTAATTTAACCTCGCCTACTGCTTTTCACTTATTTTTATTTTAGCTCCATCCTTATACGTTGCTTTAGGATCCATAACAACAAAATCCCCTTCCTTTACATCTCCACTCGCAAGCTCAACTTTCATATCTGAAGCTATACCAAGCTCAACCTTCTTTTTAAGCATTGTTTTTTTATCTTTACTTAATACATATACATAATTGATACCATCTTTATCCGGAATAAGCATATTAAGCTGTAATGTCAGTATACTTTTCTTATCTACTGTCTTAATATCACAATTCACAGTGATACCGGGTTTTATTGACTCAGTGATATTATCTATGCTGACAATAACCTCTATAACTGTTTCCGAGCTGCCGGAATTATTATTATTTGTGCTTGCCACCGGTGATACACTGACGACCTTGCCTGTAATCTTATCGGTCTCAGGTATTGAATCTCCTGTGATATCAACTACCTGTCCCGGTTTCACCATCTTTGCATTGTATTCATTTATCTTAAGCTTAACTTCGAGCTTATCCGGATTTAATACTGTAAATACCGTCTGATTACTTGGTGTGAGAGAACCTACAGCAACATTAACCTGGGACACAACACCATCCATTGGAGCGAACATAGCATCATTGCTTTTCTTGATTTTATTTTCAAGATCTTTAATATTCAGTTCAGCTTTAGCAATGGCCAGTTCCTGACTTTCAATGTCTATCTGTTTTGTACTGATAGTCTGGCTATTGGTTTTAGTTGTTTTACTAAGATTCTCTTTCTCGGTTTCAAGTATCTGTAACCTTAAGCTTCTTTAAGGTCAATTCCATGGACTGCTTTTCCAGTCTAGCCTGTTCAAGCTTTGAATTCATATCGTCAAAATCGAATTCGGCCAGTTTCTGACCTTTCTTAACAACATCATTCTGTTTAACATACAATTTTGTTACTTTAACAGGTGTATCAAAGTACACTTCCGACTTTTCAACTTCTGCTACTGTTCCGTTTGCAGATATAGCTGAACTGATATCATCTTTCTTTATCTCTGCAGCTTCAACTGAAAATACCGGTCCTGAGCCAGCTCCACCTGTATTCTTTACTATTCCGACCACAATCAGTGTTATGATCAGAGCAGCAACACATATTCCAATAACTATCTTCTTTTTCATTGTTAAAGTTTACCCCCATTATGTACTAATTTAATAATCCTGCAGTTCTTACTTCTGTCACACCTGTAAATACCATAAATACAATCAATATACATGCTACTATCAGATATGCCTTCTTCTTGCTTAGTTTACCTACTGTTTCAATCCCGATTGCAATCAGAACCAGCTGCCAGACGCTGAACACGTCCAGGCTCTTAGCTGCACCGTATAAAAAGCTGCCCTTCATCTCCGGCAAAAGTGCTGCCAGACTTGTGAAGCTTACTTCTGAGTATGTTCCGGTTATTTGGGCAGTTATAACAAATGCAATACCGCTTATTATTGATATCACAGCTGTATAACCTGTTATTGACAGATAATGCTTGTATGTACCCTGACCTTTAAAAATTTTAACGATTATCCATAAAATCAATGCCTGTAAAAACCACATTGCTGCAGCACTGATTGCTCCCATAACAGGTCCGCTGATTGCTCCCACATTAATAGCCTGCTCCAGCTGTTCAGCCGGCATCTGAATATTCATGTTTGCATATGTATTTTCAAGCGTGAATCTTAAAAAATCCTTATATATCGGATATACTGCAAATATAGTAGCTGCAGGCACAAGCAATGTTAATATCAGAACAAATAGAATTCTTGGTTTCTGCTCCAAATCATGCATTAACTTTTCAGGAGAAAATATTGCACTATAAGCTCTCTGAATAGCATTTAATTTTGGAGAATTACTGTTTTCGGCAGTAACAACTAGATTATCATTCATAAAAGTCTCCTCAATAAGAAATATTTAACAATTAAAAAATTTTAAATTAAAAAGCTTTTATATAAAAAGCTCTTTATGCTTCTTCCAAACTGTATTTTTCAAGTACTTCCCTTGCATCCAGCGGATTTTTGACCAATTCATCGGATTTTAAAAATCCGTCTCTGAATCTCAAAACTCTTTTTGTATGATCTGCAATATCAGGTTCATGTGTAACGAGTACTATTGTTACACCTTCTTTGTTCAAATCCTGAAAAACAGCCATTATTTCTTCACTGGATGTACTGTCAAGGTTTCCGGTAGGTTCATCGGCAAGTATTATTGCAGGAGAGTTTACAAGTGCTCTTGCTATTGCTACTCTCTGCTTTTGTCCGCCTGACATTTCATTGGGCTTGTGATGCATTCTCTTTCCAAGACCAACACGCTCCAGGGCTGCAACAGCTTTTTTGCGCCTGTCCTTGCTGCCTACCCCGGCATAAATCATTGGAAGTTCAACATTCTGAAGAGCAGTGATCCTTGGTAACAGATTAAATGACTGAAATACAAATCCTATTTTCAGATTCCTTATTTTAGCAAGTTCTCCCTCATTCAGTGAAGATATATTAACTCCATCCAGCCAATATTCGCCTTTTGTAGACCTGTCAAGGCACCCGATAATATTCATCAGAGTTGATTTGCCCGATCCCGAAGGCCCCATTATTGCCACAAATTCTTTTTTGTCTATATTAATATTGGCATTTTTTAGAGCTTCAACTTCAATATGACCATTTTTATAGGTTTTGCCTAAATCTTTCATGGAAATAATCAAAGCTTGTTTCCTCCTTTCAAAATTTTTTTTATTTTCAACTCAACTTTTCAGATAGAGTTTTGTTAACATTAAAATAATAGAAATAATTTTTTTCAGATTAAAAATAACATCAAACACCGGCCTTAACAAATTCTTGGCAGCTGGTCACCGGCCAGTAGTTTCATAATTCTTGTCCCACCGCTCAGAGCCTTGAGAACCACCTTTGCCTCACTGTCATTTATTACCTCACCGATAATGGCTGCGTCCTTACCGTAATTATTGTTCTTTAGTGCTTCAAGCACATCATCAGCTTTGTCGGCAGGAACAAATATCAAAAGCTTGCCCTCATTTGCCATGTAGAGAGGATCCATTCCAAGCAGTTCACATACTCCCTGAACCTCTCTTTTAACAGGAAGCTTTTCTTCATGTATTTGTAAGGTAACATTACTTTGCACTGCTATTTCATTCAATGTGGTTGCAACGCCTCCTCTGGTGGGATCTCTCAGCACATGAATGTCCGGCGTTGCTTTCAGCATATCCTGTACAAGGCCCGACAAGGGAGCGCAGTCACTCTTTATCTCCGCCTGGAAACCCATTTTTTCTCTTTCAAGCAAAATGCAGCTGCCATGGTCACCAATGGTTCCTGAAACAATTATCCTGTCACCGACCTTTGCATTTCTTCCTGTGATATCCACCCCTTCAGGCAATATTCCTATGCCTGAGGTATTAATAAAAATTTTATCAACTGCACCCTTCTGAACAACTTTGGTATCACCGGTTACAATTTTTACTCCACATTCATTTGCTGTCAAAGCCATGGACTCAACTATTTTTTCAAGCTCTTCAATGCTGAAGCCTTCTTCTATAATAAAACCGCAGCTCAGGTATAAGGGAGTTGCTCCGCTGGTAGCCAGGTCATTTACTGTTCCGCATACCGCCAGTTTTCCTATATTTCCGCCACTAAAGAAAATTGGAGTCACAACAAAGCTGTCGGTTGTAAAAACAATATTTTTTGCATTGCCTATATCCAATCTGGCAGAATCATCTCCTGCAGACAGAATTTCATTTTTAAAATATTTCTTAAACACATTTTCAATTAGTGCCAGTGTAGCAGAACCTCCGCTTCCGTGAGCAAGAGTTATAATGTTTTCCATAGTGTACAGGTTTGCCTCCTTAAAAATGATAAGTGAAGTCAATGATTTTTGCATAAAGCTTTTTCATTTTTTAGTCGCCGTATTTGTAATAAGCCGCACAAGTCCCTTCTGATGAAACCATACAAGCTCCCACCGGATTTTCCGGTGTACATTTTGTTTTAAAGAGCTTGCAGTCATGAGGACGCTTTTTCCCTTTTAAAACTTCTCCGCATTGACAGCCTTTGGGTTCAGGGCTTTCCTTTCGTTTCATATCAAATTTCTTCATAGCATCATAGACTTCATAAGATTTCCTCAGTCCCAGACCCGATCCGGCTATCATACCTATTCCACGCCAAACCTCATCCACAGGCTCAAATACTTCGTACATTTTCTCCTGTGCCTTGGTATTTCCATCTTTTGATACTATTCTTGAATACACATTTTCCAATACATGCCTGCCCTCTGTAATATTTTTAAGCAGTACATTTATTGAATACAGAATATCCAAGGGCTCAAAACCGGCAATAACACCAGCCTTTTCCATATTATACGCAACATATGAAAAAAAGTCTGTACCAATTATAGCAGAAACATGCCCCGGATAAATAAATCCGTCAAGAGCCAGCTCCCTGTCTCCTGCAAGGGTTTTGACAGCTTCTGGCATTGTTTTGTTTGCAGTCAGTACAGAAAAATTTTTTATTCCTTCTGTTTTTGCTTTTAAAACTGAAAGTGCAATAACAGGAGTAGTTGTCTCAAAACCCACAGATAAAAATACGACTTCCTTCTCAGGATTAGCTTTTGCAATTTCCAGAGAATTAAGCGGTGAATACACCATCTGCACATTACAGCCCTGTGCTTTTTTATACAGCAGTGTACTGTTGTTCCCCGGTATTCTCATCATATCTCCGAAAGTTGTCACTATAACGTTCCTGTTTTCAGCAAGTTCGACAGCGCTGTCAACATATCCGGTTGGAGTAACACACACAGGACAGCCCGGACCGGACAAAAGTTCTATGCTCTTTGGAAGCAGGGATCTAAGACCGTAACGGGATATGGCCATGGTGTGAGTTCCGCAAACCTCCATTATTTTTAAGTTTTGAATAGTGGATAGTGATGAGTGAACTTCGAAACTTGATCTTAGATCTTTAATGTTAGATCTTTGATCATTAAACTATTATTTTTGATCTTTGATCATTAATCTTTAAACTCAGCACTATTCACTGCTATTACTTAGGCATGATTAAATAATAAAACGACCTTTTAAGACGATATATTTTTCGTCAAGACAAGGCGGAGGAAGGCGCAATAATTGCTTTATTGCAACTGACGACAACAAATTATTGGCGGAAAATAGGCGTCTTAAAATGGGAAAGTTATCATTTAATCATGCCTGAATTCCAAGTTCTCTTATTTCATTAAAAATGTCAATGGTTTTCGCAGCCTCGTCTTCATCAACTACCTGAATTGCACAACCTGCGTGCTTCGGCGTTATTTCCATCAATATTTACAACCTTTGCAGGCAATCCTAAACACATAATAAACCTCCTTATTTTCCGGTTGATACTGCCAACCCCCAATTAAGTGAATAGTTAAGGGTTAAGAACACTCTTAACTTTTCTCAATATATTTCAATATAAAAGTATATACCGTTATTCCCCATATTTCAATCTCAAGTCTTGGAAACACTGTTTGCTATAGACATTATTGCCTGTCCCAATGCAATACCTCCGTCATTTGCCGGAACCCGGGAATGAGTATAAACCTCAAAGCCATTTTTTTTTAGCAATTCAAAACTCATTCCAAGCAGCGTAATATTCTGAAATACACCGCCGCTTAATACAACTCTATTTAACTTGCTGGACTTTCTTATCTCACTACAGCCTGCCAATATTATTTCGGAAATAGTTGAGTGAAAGCTTGAAGCAATGAGCTCAAGGCCCTTTTTACGTTGTATATCCTCAAGCAGTTGGTGAATTATACTGTCCGTCCTGACCACAAAGCCACCTGTTTCATCAAACTCCAGTGCAGCCTCATATGGCTTTGCCCCCTTCAGCCGGGCAAAATACTCCAATTCTATTGCAGCCTGTCCTTCATAGCTGATATCTGTCTTTATGCCCAGAAGAGCAGAAACAGCATCAAAGAATCTGCCCATGCTGGAGGTTTCGGGACAATTCAGCTTTCTCTCCAGCATCCTTAGGGTAAAAGCAATATCTCCTGAGCTGATTCCGCTGAGAATACGGCAATCCTGCCTTGTTTCACCTATTGGCCCGCCGTTTCTGCGGCAGGTTTCATCATCTGCAGCAACAGCATTCAGCAAACCGGCAGAAAAAAGATGGCTCAGTGCCATTTTCCAGGGATGTTTTACCGCGGAATCACTTCCCGGCATCATCACGTATTGGAGCCTTCCGGAACGTTCAAAGCCGTAATAGCCTCCTTTGAAAAATTCTCCCCCCCATATCTTCCCGTCCTCACCATAGCCGGTTCCGTCAAAGGAAACCCCTATTACCTCTCCGGAAAGGCCGTTTTCTGCCATACAGGAGGCAATATGAGCTTTGTGATGCTGGACTCCAGTCTTGTCTTCAAAGCCCTGCTCAAGTGCATACTGGGTTGAGAAGTAGTTGGGATGCAAATCATAAGCAATTTGCTCAGGGTTTATATCAAAGAGTTTCTTAAAATGCTCAACTGCATTTACATATGCCTTGTTTGTACTTTCATTTTCCAGATCGCCGATATGGTGGCTCATATAAAACATATTTCCTTTGTTAAGGCAGAAAACATTTTTCAGCTCGCCTCCACAGGCTAAAACCGATGGTATTTTCACAGTAGAATCTATCTGCAGCAACTTCTGCAGCTCAAGTTTCAACGGAATGGGAACATAACCTCTGGATCTTCTTATGATATATTCCTGCTCATTAAAAACTCTTGTTACGGAATCATCCGTCCTTATATATATTTCTCGGTTATTAGTCAAAAATGCATCAGCAATTCCGACCAAACCTTCCATTGCCTCCTTATCCCCATAGAAAATAGGTTCGCTGCTGAGATTTCCGCTTGTCATAACCAGCACCTCAGGGAAAGCCTCCTGTTCAAAGAGCAGATAATGAATGGGAGTGTATGGAAGCATAACACCCAGATATCTATTCAGATTTGCTATTTCATCAGGAAGTGCAATATGGATTTTTTTCTCAAGAAGTACTATTGGACAGGTTGCTGCCTGTAAAAGCTCTTTTTCCTTGTCAGTTACATGGCAGAACCTTTCAACAACCTCTAGGTTTTTCATCATCAGCGCAAATGGTTTGTCATCCCGGTGCTTCCTGCTCCGTAATCTTTTAACGGCGCTTTCATTTAAAGCATTACAGGCCAGATGATAACCCCCAATACCCTTAATAGCTGCTATTTTTCCAGCTCTTATAATATCAGTAATATAACTTATACACTGTTGACTGTTAGCCTGCTCATGATAGTGTGGAGCAAGTTCTTTGGTATGCTGCACCGTATCCTGTCCCCCTGACAGGAACTTTCCAGTTTCATCGGCTATTTGCAAAACAGGACCGCATTCATGACAGGATACCGGTTGTGCGTGATATCTCCTGTCGGAAGGATTTGTGTATTCCTTCCGGCACTGTTCACACATCTCAAAGCAGCTCATGGTAGTTTTTTCTCTATCATAGGGGATATCTTTTATGATGGTAAACCTGGGTCCGCAATTTGTACAATTTATAAAAGGATAGCCATATCTTCTATCCCGGCTGTCATACATCTCCCGGAGACAATTCTGGCATGTGCCTACATCCGGTGATATATAAATATGACCTTTGGTGAGAGATTCGCTTTCTCTAATTGTAAAGTCAGTAAATCCTACAGTCTCCATTTCTTCGTAACTTATGGTTTCTATTTTTGATAAAACAGGTGCCTGAGTTTTTATAGTTTCAATAAAAACCGAAAGCTGTGTTTTATTTGTTTCAAGCTCAACAATAACATCACTATCTGTATTTCCAACCCAACCCGAAAAATCCATCCTTTTGGCCAGATTGAAAATAAACGGTCTGAAACCCACACCCTGAACAATACCTGTAATAGTTATTTTATATCGTATCATACATCAATTCCCAGATATTCCTTTGTTGTTATCATGTCCCTTGATATCTGTTCTACAAGTAAATCCACAGAATCAAATTTCTCTTCATCCCTGATTTTCTTTAAAAAGAATACTTCAATTTTCTTTCCGTATATATCCTGATTAAAGTCAATTATATGTGTTTCAACAGTCTTTTGCTTAACATCCTCAAAGGTGGGATTAAAGCCTACATTTGTCATACTGTTATACAGCTTGCCATCCAAAAGGGTTTTCGTGATATACACACCGTTGGCAGGCAGCACAAGAAATCTTTCAGGATGGATATTTGCAGTGGGAAACCCTATTGTGTTTCCTATTCTTCTGCCGCTTACCACCTCCGCGGTAATGGAGTAATTCCGTCCCAGCAGCTTATAGGAGGTTTCCAGTTCGCCATTGATAATACATTGTCTTATTTTTGTACTGCTTATAATTTCATTATCACATTTAATTGCAGGAATTACTACAACTCTGAAACCGTACTTTAAGCCCAATTCCTTGAGCAACGGGATGTCTCCCTGTCCCTGAAAACCGAATCTGTAATCATATCCTGCTACAGCCAGCTTTATATTCAGTTTACCGATCAGGACTTTTTTAACGAAATCCTCGGGTGAAAGCCGCGAAAAATCTTCATTAAATTCATCAAAATACAAATAATCAAGATTGATTTCACTTAAAAGCTCAATTTTTTTCTGTTCTGTCAATAACAATGGAGTAATGAGTTTTTTTCTAAGAATATTTTCAGGATGCTTTGTAAAAGTATATACAATTGAACTCAGGTTATTTAGCCGGGCTTCACGAATAAGTGTATTAATAAGTGCCATATGTCCAATATGTAATCCGTCAAAATTACCCAGGCCGACTCCTGTCTTAGATTTAAAATAATTATTATTGTCAGTGGAATGAATAACCTGCATATAGTTCTCCTTGTGTCCTTTTCAAAGAATTTAAGATTACCTAATCTTTTATAAAGAACTTTTTTGATTTAAGACAGGTGTCTTGTCCATTATTGAAAATTTCACCTATCCCTAAAAAAATATTATTGTAATCATATACCCTTATAAAAGGATTTGTATCATCCTTCTGGTAATTAATTTTCAACCAAACTCCGTTATTGTATTTAAAGGCTTCCTTTTCACTGAGATGAATACTTTCAAAGTCATCAAATACTGTTTCTGCAGATATCAGCCTGCTCTCCAGTTCTTTATTAAGGGCCAGCTTCTTTATTTCCTCCAGTGTAAGGGCAGAATCCAAATCGTATCTGCCTGCTCTGGTTCTAATCAGGAAGGACATGTGACCGCCGCAGCCGATTTTTTCACCAATATCGTGACAAAGTGTTCTTATATAGGTCCCTTTTGAACAGTGCACCTCGAATAGAGCCTTCTTAACCTGGACTTCAGGTTGGGGTACTGAACCTGCAACATTCCCCGGCAACCTTTCAGTTGCTTCCCATATTCTTAAAATCCTGATGTCATATATTGTTATCTTCCTTGGCTGCCTCTCAACAGTTTCTCCCTGTCTGGCAAGTTGGTAAAGCTTTTTACCATCTATCTTAATAGCAGAGTACATGGGTGGAAGCTGATCTGTTTCTCCAACAAAACTCATGATAACCTCTGCAATTCTGTTTTCATCTGCATCGACTCTACCGGAAAAAATAACATTTCCCGAGGAATCCTGAGTATCCGTAGCTGAACCAAGAGTGAGCTCTGCACGATATACCTTGTCTTTATCTATAATAAATTCAATTGCTCTGGTTGCACTTCCAAGACAAATTGGCAAAACTCCTACAGCAGATGGGTCAAGTGTTCCTGTATGTCCGATTTTCTTCTGCCCGGCTACCCTTCTCAGATGGCTTACCACATCAAAGGAAGTCATTCCTGCAGGTTTGAGTACATTTATTATTCCGTTCATATAAACCTTTCTGCATCTTCAGTAACCTTCTTATACATTTTAGCATTTCAGATCCCATCAGATTTTATTTTTATTATGAAATCTGATTTTTGAGTCCGGGCGTGCACTTATAACCACGCAATTAGAGCTTTTCCTTAACGGCTTTTATCAATTGATCCTTAACATCCTGCAATGTACCATTCACAGTACATCCGGCCGCTCTTTTATGACCTCCGCCTCCAAAGGCAGCTGCTATTTCAGAAACATCAACATAGGTCTTGGATCTTAAATTAATTCTGACCTCATTATTACTCTTTTCCTTCACCAGAAGTGAAACCTCTACACCTTCAATTGATCTGCCTATATTTACAATACCGTCGCAATCCTCATCTTTCGCTCCGGTAGAATTTAAATCCTCCTGTGACAATACTACCACAGCTAATTTAGCGTCCTGGTGAAGTTCCAGCAGTTCAATTGATTTTTGTGTCAATTTTAGCTTGGTAAAAGTCGTATTATCAAAAATACGCTGTGACAGTTCACCTATATCTATTCCGGCAGACAGAAGCTCAGATGCTGTTCTGTGAGTCTCAGCAGTAGTATTGCTGTATTTAAAACCTCCGGTATCAGTTGAAATTGCAGTATATA
This sequence comes from Eubacterium sp., assembly GCA_029266335.1. GTDB lineage: Bacteria > Bacillota > Clostridia > Acetivibrionales > DSM-1351 > Ruminiclostridium. The sequence continues at coordinate 13,506 of JAQSXC010000173.1, forward strand.
AACAGGATGCAATATCCTTGTCAATTGAATATTTCAATTTCTTCAATAGCAAATATATAATTTCACCGGTTGAAGCAGATGAAGCATCTACAAAGTTAAGAAGAGCAAACTTTGTATTCGTAACGTGATGATCGATATTTACAGTACAGGGAGCTTTAAAGAATATTTCTCCTCTTGTGGCCAACCTTCCCACATCACTTGTGTCCAATGCAATATTTAAATCCATAGCATCATCCTGAGGATCATAAAAGCGTGCAAGCCCGGTACCCGGCAAAAACCTGTAAACCGTTGGGATATCTTCTTCCAGGTAGACTACAACTTTTTTGCCGGCATTATGCAAAGCCAGGGCCAAAGCTAAAGAAGAACCTATGGCATCCCCATCTGCAGAAACATGAGGAAAAATTGCAATCCCGCCTGCTTCAGATATAATCTTGACTATTTCTCTATCCATTTAACCTCCATCCCGCTGCTATGCAGCGGCACAAATTCTTAGTCTGTTAATTCTTTCTTTGCATCGTCCAGCAGTTTGTTTATATATATTCCATGTTCAATAGATGTATCGAGTTCAAAATGAATTTCAGGGGTGTATCTGAGTTGAATCCTATGTCCAAGTTCTCTTCTTATGAATCCTGCTGCACTCTTTAATGCACTTATGGCATTTTTCTTCTCTTCATCATTACCCAGAACACTTATAAAGACTTTAGCATATCTTAAATCCTTTGTAACACTGCAGGATATGATGCTCACCATATTAGGAAGTCTTGGATCCTTCAGGTCATTTTGAATAATACTGCTTATTTCCTTTTTAACTTCTTCAGAAATTCTAACGATTCTATCAGCCATAAAAATTACCTCCATATTCTTGTTAAAAGTGATACAAATCACTCTTAGCCCTGTTATTTATAACGAGGTGATAGATGTTCCCCCCTAAAAAGGTGTTGAATAGCACTCTGGATTTCAGGCAGCGAACATATCTACCGCTCGATGAAACGCGATTCAGACAAGAAATTTTTCTATAATCGAAATTTTTCTGTTGAAACTACGCGTTATAAATAGTATTGCCATCTAATAATGATTCAAGTACATCTCAGTACTGCATACCGATTTCGTATCAGCAAATTGAAAAATTATATCGCTGGTTTGCATTCTTAAATTGACAGCGTAATTACCCGAAAGGCTGTCTGGTAGCTCATTGCACTCGTCATTTTTGGCGGATTTTGCGCCATACTGCGTTAAATTTTCCAAAGTCAAACTATTAATAGTTTGACTTTTATAAACAAATTATTACTTCGAAAATCTACCCTGCCTGACACAAAATCCGCTCATAATGCCTGGCACAAGCAGATATTAGACAGGCTCTTACATGCACAAATAGGTTGAATTGGAATTTAATCCACTTCAACCTATTCCAAATTTGCAATAACTTTTTATCTCTTAACTTCTTCCATTATAAAGGCCTCGATAACATCACTTTCCTTTATGTCGTTGAAGCGTTCAATGGATACACCGCATTCGTAGCCTTGAACAACTTCTTTAACATCATCCTTAAATCTCTTAAGTGATGCAAGCTTACCTTCATGAATAACAATACCCTCTCTGACTACTCTTACTTCGGAATTTCTCTGTACCTTTCCATCTGTTACATAAGCTCCGCCAATAGTTCCTATTCCTGAAACCTTGAATATCTGTCTTATTTCGATATGTCCAAGTACAACTTCCTTGTAAGTCGGTTCAAGCATACCCTTCATAGCAGCCTGAACATCTTCGATGGCCTTGTAAATTACGCTGTACAATCTCATATCAACTTCAGCGTTCTTTGCAGCTTCCTGTACGTTTGCACCAGGCCTTACGTTAAAGCCGATGATAATTGCATTTGATACCTGGGCCAAAGTAACATCTGATTCGGTAATGGCTCCAACAGCGCCATGTATGGTTCTCACTCTTACTTCATCATTGCTTAACTTTTCAAGTGACTGTTTTACAGCTTCAACTGAACCCTGAACGTCTGCTTTGATAATGATATTTAAGTCTTTAACCTTACCCTCTTTAATCTGAGTGAACAAATCTTCCAGCGTAACCTTTGCACTAGTCTTATACTGCTGTTCCTTCTGTTTGAACTTTCTCTTTTCAACCAGCTGTTTAGCTATTTTTTCATCAGTAACAGCGTAGAATACTTCACCAGCTTCTGGAACTTCATTCATACCAAGGATTTCTACTGGCATGGATGGTCCGGCATTCTTTATAGAATGACCTTTGTCACTAGTCATAGCCTTGATTCTACCAAAAGTAGAACCTGCTATAATTGAGTCTCCGATCTTCAAAGTACCTCTCTGCACAAGAACTGTAGCTATAGGTCCTCTTTCCTTGTCCAGTTTGGCTTCTATAATAGTTCCCTTTGCCTGTCTGTCTGGATCTGCCTTCAATTCAAGCATATCAGCAGCCAAAAGTACCATTTCCAACAATTGGTCAATGTTCTCTCTCTTTTTAGCAGAAACAGGAACCATGATAGCGTCTCCGCCCCATTCTTCTGCAACTATACCATATTCGGTAAGCTCCTGCTTTACCTTGTCTGGATTAGCACCAGGCTTATCTATCTTGTTGATAGCAACAATAATTGAAACGTTCGCAGCCTTAGCATGGTTTATAGCTTCTATAGTCTGAGGCATTACTCCATCATCTGCTGCAACTACAAGTATTGCTATATCTGTAACCTGAGCACCTCTGGCACGCATAGCTGTGAACGCTTCGTGACCAGGTGTATCAAGGAATGTTATAAGCCTCTCATTCGCCTTAACGGTATAAGCACCAATATGCTGTGTTATTCCGCCTGCTTCGCTGTCTATAACGTGGGCACTTCTGATAGCGTCAAGCAGTGAAGTTTTACCATGGTCAACGTGACCCATTACTACAACAACCGGAGGTCTTGTTTTTAATTCTGATTTATCCTCTGTTTCAACGTCGTCAAAGAGTATATCTTCTTCGCTGACTTGAACTGCCTTCTCAGTCTTAACTCCAAATTCTTCAGCGATAATTGTTGCAGTCTCAAAATCAACATCGTTATTCAAAGTAGCCATAACTCCGTAATTCATCAATTTCTTGATAACTTCGGTAGATGTCTTCTTTAGCGATTCGGCCAATTCCTTAACTGTAAGTGATTCAGGTATTGTTATCGAAGTAAGAACTGCCTTAGGTGGAATATATTTTTCCTGTAACTTTTCATTCTTTCTATTTCTAGGCAATCTCTTCTTCTTACCGTCATCACTATAGAATTCATCAAAGATATAATTTTCATCGAGAATTTCGGAAACACCCTTCTTCTCTATGACAATCTTCTGAGGCTTAAATCTCTGTTTTTTATCGGTAGTAGTCTTTGGAGCTTCTTTTTTCTGCTTTTCTTCCCTCTTGAAGTTCTTATCTGTATCCTTACTCTGGAATTCTCTTCTTGCTTCATTCCTCAATGAGTCAAACTGTTCCTGAGCAACAGTGGTATCCGGTTTTGGAATATCCAGGTTCTGCTGCCTGTATTGACCTTGCGGCCTGTCACCCTGTGGTCTGTTATACTGGCCCTGTGGTCTGTTGTACTGACCTTGAGGTCTGTCTCCCTGTGGCCTGTCTCCTCTGTTGTACTGACCCTGTGGCCTGTCTCCTCTATTGTATTGCCCCTGTGGTCTATCACCCTGTGGCCTGTTATACTGGCCTTGAGGTCTATCTCCTCTGTTGTATTGTCCCTGAGACCTATCGCCATAAGGTCTGTCTCCCTGTGGCCTGTCACCTCTGTTGTACTGACCTTGTGGCCTGTCTCCCTGTGGTCTGTCTCCTCTGTTGTATTGTCCCTGAGACCTATCGCCATAAGGTCTGTCTCCCTGTGGCCTGTCACCTCTGTTGTACTGGCCTTGTGGTCTGTCTCCCTGTGGCCTGTCGCCTCTGTTGTACTGGCCTTGTGGTCTGTCTCCCTGAGGTCTGTCGCCTCTGTTGTACTGACCTTGAGGTCTGTCTCCCTGAGGTCTGTCACCTCTGTTGTACTGGCCTTGTGGTCTGTCTCCCTGAGGTCTGTCGCCTCTGTTGTACTGGCCCTGTGGTCTGTCTCCCTGAGGTCTGTCGCCTCTGTTGTACTGACCCTGCGGCCTGTCTCCCTGAGGTCTGTTGTATTGACCTTGCGGCCTATCACCATAAGGTCTGTCACCTCTGTTGTACTGACTCTGTGGTCTATC